>DAOSXE010000001.1 GCA_035380285.1 bacterium
GGAGGTTACCGCCGCCACCCCCCCGGCCAGGGCGAAAGCGACCGGGGTCCCCCCCCCGGCCAGGACCACGGCCAGCCCCAACACCGCGAAGATCCCCCCTCCCACCATCCCCCCCACTCCGATGGCGGAGACCGCCCAGAATCCGATTTTCCCGCCCCTTGGCTCCATAGTTCCGTCTCCCCGCTTTCGGCTTTACCTGTTTATCGTAACGTTCCGACGCGCCCTTGGCAAGAAGCTCTCCGAACCGCAAGTTGGTTCGTGAAGGAAAGGAGCGAAACGGCTATACTCATAAAAAGGGTTTGCCTCCGCGCCGGAGGGAAACCGGATACGACATTGTTTACGCGGAGAACGCCCATGAAATTAGGTTTTGTCGGATTGGGGAAGATGGGGGGAAAGATGATCGAGCGTCTCCTTCGCGGCGGTCACGAAGTGGTGGCCTTCGACCGGGACCCCGCCGCGGCGGCAGCCGCCGGGCGCCTGGGGGCGCTCGTCGCCGATTCGCCGCGGGAGCTGGTGGAATCTCTCCGGCCTCCCCGTGCGGTCTGGGTCATGGTCCCCGCGGGGGAGACCACCCGGGCGGTGATCGAGGAACTCGCCGGGCCGTTGGAAGACGGAGACGTCCTGATCGACGGGGGTAATTCCAACTACGGCGATACGATCGCCGCCGCGGACTGGTTGGCGGACCGGGGCATAACGATGCTGGACGCCGGCACCAGCGGGGGAATCTGGGGGCTGACCGAAGGCTATTGCCTGATGGTGGGCGGCCCGGAGGAAGCATTTCTCCGGCTGGAGCCGGTCTTGCGTACGCTCGCTCCCCCCGACGGGTACGCTCTGGTCGGCCCCAACGGCGCCGGGCATTTCGTGAAGATGGTGCACAACGGGATCGAGTACGCGCTGCTTCAGGCCTACGGCGAGGGTTTCGAAATCATGCGGGAGAAGAAGGAGTTCGAAATCGATCTTCCGGCCGTCGCCCGGCTCTGGAACCGGGGGAGCGTGATCCGTTCCTGGCTTCTGGAACTGGCCGCCGCCGCCCTCGGCCGGAATCCGGACCTTTCGGGGATCAAGGGCTACGTCGAGGATTCGGGGGAGGGAAGATGGACGGTGGCCGAGGCCATCCGCCTCAACGTCTCCGCGCCCGTCATAACTCTCTCGCTCCTGCAACGGATGGCTTCGCGCCGGCCGGACCCCTTCGCGGCCAAGCTGATTGCGGCCCTGCGCAACGAGTTCGGCGGCCATGCCGTCAAGAGCGAGGAGTGATCCGGGAGCCGGATGATGACGAGGGCAGTGGAGATCCTGGTGGCGCCGGCGCAGAACCTGTACGGCCGGGCCCTGGCGGTGTGGAATGAGGCCGCGTCCTCGGCGCTGGAGGAGAAGGGTGAATTCACGGCGGCTCTATCCGGGGGGAAGACCCCCGAGGGGCTGTACCGGCGCCTGGCCGAAGGCACCCGCCGCGACCGGTGGGCGAAGATCCGCCTGTTTCAGGTGGACGAACGACACGTGCCCCGGAGCGATCCGGCCAGTAATTTCGCCATGATCGAGCGCATCCTGATCGAGGCGGTCCCCATTCCTCCAGACCGGGTCCATCCGGTTCCCATCCTCGCCACCCCCTCCGCTTCGGCCCGGGAATACGACCGGGTCCTGCGGCGGGTTCCGCCTTCGGGCGCCTCCGGCATGCCGCGGCTCGATCTGATCTTTCTCGGCATCGGTGCCGACGGGCACACCGCTTCGCTCTTCCCCGGTTCCCCGGCGCTTTCCGTGGCCGACCGCGCCGCGGTCGAAGTAGTTCCCGCCCCCGCGGGTCCGGACCGCGTTACGCTTACCCTCCCGGTACTCAACAACGCCGGCCTCGTCGTCTTTCTGGCGACGGGGCCGGATAAAGCCGAAGCGGTGGGGCGCCTCTTCCGGGGGGCCGCCCCCCCCGATCCCGCCGCCCTGGTTTCGCCAAACCGCACCCGGGTAGTGTACCTCCTCGACACCGCCGCCGCCGCGGCCATCCCGGGAAAAGCTCCCGATGCGCCGCACGCCTGACTCCCGGCCGATGCCGGTATAATTGTTGGTTGCGGCTTCGTCTCCCTCAGGTACACTTTGAGCCTGGAGAACACGGCATCGAATGAAAGCCAAGACGGCATATTTCTGCCAGGAATGCGGCACCAAATCCTTGAAATGGATGGGGAAGTGCCCGGGATGCGGTTCCTGGAACACGATGGTGGAGGAAACGCTGGAGGGAGAGGGCGCCACGGCGTCTGCGGGGCCGCCCCGCTGGGAGCGCCGGAAACCGGTACCCGTCACCGAGATCGAATCTTCCCGCGAATCCCGCCTGGAGACGGGTATCGGCGAGATCGACCGCCTTCTCGGCGGCGGCCTGGTCGCCGGGTCCCTGATCCTGGTGGGGGGGGAGCCGGGCATCGGGAAGTCGACGATCCTGCTCCAGGTCGGAAACGCCCTGGCTTCCGCCGGGCACCGGGTGCTGTACGTCAGCGGGGAGGAGTCAGTAAGCCAGACCGGTCTCCGGGCCCGGCGGCTGGGGGCTTCCGCTTCCGACCTTTTCCTGGTTTCGGAGACCAACCTCGACTTCATCCTCTCGTACCTGGAGGAGTCCGCTCCCTCCCTGGTGGTCGTCGATTCCATCCAGACCATGTTCAAACCCGAGGTCGCTTCCGCCCCGGGAAGCATCGCCCAGGTCAGGGAGTGCGGTGCGAGATTGATGGTGACGGCGAAAAACAGCGGGATCCCGGTGATTCTGGTCGGGCATGTGACCAAAAGCGGAGCCATCGCCGGCCCCCGGGTCTTGGAGCACATGGTGGATACGGTGCTTTATTTCGAAGGCGATCGCCATCACGCCTACCGGATACTGCGGGCGGTCAAGAACCGTTTCGGCTCCACCGACGAGATCGGGATTTTCCAGATGGGGGAAAAGGGACTTCGGGAAGTGAAAAATCCCTCGGAAATATTTCTTTCGCAACGGGGCGCGGACATACCGGGATCGGTGGTCGTTCCCTGTCTGGAAGGCGAACGCCCGATTCTGGTCGAGGTACAGGCGCTGGTCACGTATTCCACCCTGGCCGTCCCGCGCCGGCGAGCCACCGGGGTCGATCTCAACCGGGTTTTGATGCTCCTGGCGGTCCTGCAGGGCCGCGCCGGACTGCGGCTTTCGGAGAAGGACGTCTTCGTCAACGTGGCCGGGGGAGTAAAGATCGGGGAACCGGCGGCGGATCTGGCGGTCGCCGCCGCCGTCGTCTCCACGGTCAAGAACCGCGTCATCGATCCGGAGACGGTGATCCTGGGAGAAGTGGGGCTGGGGGGGGAAGTCCGGGCCGTCCGTCAGGTGGAACGGCGCCTCAAGGAAGCCGCCAAGCTGGGATTCGGGAAAGCGGTAATCCCCGCCGCTTCCCGGAAGGGCCTGAAAGTTCCGCGGGGGATGCGGGCCACGGGCGTCGCCGGGGTGAGGGAAGCCATGGAGGCGCTTTTTCATGAGTGAGGAAAAAGGGATCGGAGCGGTCATCGTCGCCGGGGGTACCGGTTCCCGAATGGGGGGAGAGGAAGAAAAACTCTTCATCGATCTGGGCGGCATCCCCATTCTGGCTTTGACGCTGCGTTCTTTTCAGAAATGCCCGGAAATCGAACGGATCGTTCTGGCGGTCAGTTCCCGGGTCGCCGCGGGATTGGAGGAAAAGATTTTTTCGATCGTGGGGCGCCGCAAGATTTCGGCCGTGGTGCCGGGAGGGCCCCGTCGCCAGGATTCCGTACTCAACGGCCTCGGCGCTTTCGCGCCGCCGCCGGCGTCGGTGCTGGTCCACGACGGCGACCGCCCGTTCGTTTCCCCGGAGCTGATCGGAACGGTGAGCCGCCGCGCTCGAAAAGAGCCGGTTATTCTCGCTCTCCGCGCCCGGGATACGATCAAGCTTTCCGACGGCCGGCGGATCGAACGCACGCTCGACCGGGACCGCATCTGGCAGGCGCAGACGCCCCAGGGTTTTCCTTTCGGACCGTTTTACCGGGCCCATCTCCGGGCCCGGGCCGAAGGATGGGAAGTCACCGACGATGCCTCGATCATGGAAAAAGCGGGTTTCGAAGTCGGCATCGTCGAAGGGACTCCCGAAAACATCAAGATAACCGCTCCGTGCGATCGAGAAATCGCGCGGGCCATATTCAGGACGATGCCGTCATGAGAACGGGAATCGGATACGATATCCATCGGCTGGTCCCGGGAAGAGATCTGATGCTGGGCGGGGTGAAGGTGGAGCACCGTTTGGGGTTGGAAGGCCATTCGGACGCGGACGTGCTGGTTCACGCGATTTGCGACGCTCTTCTGGGGGCGGCCGGAGCGGGGGACATCGGGCGGCATTTCCCCGACACCGACGAACGCTATCGCGGCATATCCAGCCTGGTTCTTTTACATGAAGTCGTCCGGTTGGTCGGGGAGAAAGGCTTCGACATCGCCAACATCGACGCCACCGTCGTTCTCGAACGACCCCGCCTGGCTTCCATCATCCCCCTCATGGTGGAGACGCTGGCCCGCGCCACCGGCGTAGCCGCCGATCGGATCAACGTTAAGGCCACTACCAACGAAAAACTGGGTCCCATCGGGCGCGAGGAGGGAATCGCCGCCCTGGCCGTGGTTTCGGTGAGCGAACGGGGAACCCGATGAACGCGCAAGGACAAAAACCATGGGTCTGAAGATCTACAACACCGCCGCCCGGGCCAAGGAGGAATTTGCGCCCCTGGAACCGGGTCGCGTCAGGATGTACGTCTGCGGAGTCACCGTGTACGACTACTGCCACCTCGGCCACGGCCGCTGTTACACCGCTTTCGATCTCATCCACCGTTACTTGAAGTACCTGGGATACGACGTTCTCTATATTCAGAACATCACCGACGTCGACGACAAGCTGATCAGGAAAGCCGCCCTCGAACCCGGGGGAGGGGAGGTAAAAGCCAAGGTCGCCGCGTTGGCCGAACGCTATACCCGGGCTTTTTTCGAGGACATGGACCGCCTCAACATCCTCCGGGCGAGCGAATACCCCCGGGCGACCGAGCATATCGGGGAGATGCAGGGGATCATCGCCGCCCTTCTGGAAAAGGGGTATGCCTACCGCCGGGGAGCCAACGTCTGGTTCGAGATCGGCCGTTTCGACCGTTACGGCGAACTTTCGCGCCGGAACCTCGACGACCTGCGGGCGGGCGCCCGGGTCGAGATCGAGGAAGAAAAGAAGTCGCCGCTCGATTTCGCCCTCTGGAAAGCTTCGGGGCCGGGAGAACCCTCGTGGCCCAGCCCCTGGGGCGACGGCCGACCCGGTTGGCATATCGAATGCAGCGCCATGAGCACCCGCTATCTGGGGATGCCCTTCGATATTCACGGAGGGGGTCAGGATCTGATCTTCCCCCACCATGAGAACGAGAAAGCCCAGTCCGAGGCCGCCGCCGGCGGCGCGCTGGCGCGCTACTGGATCCATAACGGGTTCGTGACCATCAACCGGGAAAAAATGTCGAAGTCCCTGGGAAACGTCTTCAATCTCCGCGATCTTTTCGCCCGCTACGATCCCCGGGCCATCCGGTACTTTTTCCTGAGCCAGCATTACCGCAGTCCCGTCGACTTCAGCGAAGACGGTCTCAAGGAAGCGGTCGCGGCGCTCCGCCGCCTGGACGACGCTTACGGCCAGGCTGCCGCCGACCTGGAAGGCGCTTCCCCGGATCCGGAAGTATTGGCCGCTTTCGAAACGGCCATGAACGACGATTTCAATTCCGCCGCGGCCCTGGCCGAAGCCCACCGGGTGGTGAACGAATTCCACCAGGGCAACCGCGACTCCTCGCGGATGGCCGCTTTGGCGGTCATCGCCTCGACGCTCGGCATCGAATTGAAAAATCCCCACCACCGACTGGACGCCGAAGCTCCCTCCGGGCCGGTGGACGTCGAAGAACTTCTGGGCCGCGAGAGCCTGGACGAGCCCGACATCCTGGCCCTGGCGGGAGCCAGAAAGCGGTTGCGCGAAAACAGGCAGTGGGCGGAGGCGGACAGGATACGGGACCGTTTCAGGGAATTGGGAATAGAAGTCAGAGACAACCCCGACGGAACCACCGCCGTCATTTACTATTGAGCGACCGATACATCTGCTCCGGCGCGTCTCGGAGCAAGAAGGAGGAAACCTGCCGATGAAAGGGACTTTTATTACCTTCGAGGGAGGAGAGGGAAGCGGCAAAAGCACCCAGGCCCGGCTTCTGGTCGAGCACCTCAAGGGGCAAGGCTACGATACCGAAGCCACCCGAGAACCGGGGGGGACCCCGATCGGAGACGCCATCCGGGCCATTCTTCTCGATCCGCGGCTTTCGGAAATGGGGCACGTCACCGAGTTGCTGCTTCTGGCCGCCAGCCGGGCGCAGAACGTTTTCCAGCGAATTCGGCCGGCCATCGAGCGAGGAGCGATCGTCGTCTGCGACCGGTTTACCGACAGCACCCTCGCCTATCAGGGCTACGGGCGCAAGTTCGACATCGCCCTTCTCGATTCCCTCAACCGGATAGCCACCGGGGGGGTCTGGCCCGATCTCACCGTCCTCCTCGATATCGATCCGGAAATCGGCCTGCGCCGCGCCCGGGAACTGGAGAAAGCGGAAGCGGCCGCCGGGGAAGGAGATCGGTTCGAACGGGAAGCGTTCGAATTCCACCACCGTTTGCGCGAGGGCTTTCTGACCCAGGCTCGGAAGTACCCGAGCCGCTTCCGGATCATCCCCGTTAAAGACACCATCGAAGAAACCCGCCGCGACGTGATCGCGGCGGTGGACCAGTACCTGGCCGGGCGCCCCCGCGAGAACTGAGAGAATCGATGTCCTGGTGCGGGATAGAGGGGCAGGATCGAGCCGTTTCGTTTCTTCTGCGCACGGCTGAGGCTTCCCGGTTGGCCCACGCGTATCTTTTTCAAGGCCCCCCCGGGGTCGGCAAAGCGATGACCGCCGCCGCCCTGGCCCGGTATCTGGTCTGTAGCGCCGAAGGCGAGCGCCCCTGCGGGGTTTGCCGGCAATGCCGGGAAGCCCTGGAGGGGAACCACCCCGACATAGTCACCCTGGTCCCCCGCGGGAAATCCCGCCAGATCGCCATCGAGCAGATCCGGTCGCTTCTCCAGGCGGCGCGTCTGAACGCCCGCCAGGGGGACTGGAAGGTCTTCATCGTCGATGAAGCCGAAACCATGGGGATGGAGGCCGCCAACGCGTTGCTCAAGACCCTGGAAGAACCGCAGCCGGGCACGGTCCTGATCCTGGTTACCTCGCGTCCGGACCTGCTCCCCCCGACCATCGTCTCCCGATGCCAACCGGTGAACTTCAAGCCGTGGTCCCGGGACCGTCTGGCCGAGTTGGTTTCGACGCTGCTGCCGGGGGAGGATCCGGAGCATCTTTCCCGGTTGGCCGCCGGCAGCCCGGGACGGGTCGTGGCCATGGCCGAAAGCGGTTTTCTGCCGGTCCGGACCCGGGTTCTGGAGGTGGTGGAGGCGAACTGGCGCTCGAAGGGCGCGCAGGCCGAGGCCGCGGCTCGGGAAGTCCTCGATCTCCTGGCCGTTGCGGAGAAGGCCGCGGCCCGCGGTTTGGATAATCGCCGTCGCCAGGACTTGGAACCCTATCAGATGAAGGAAGAGGAGAAGAAAGATCAGGCGGCGGCCGCCGCCGCCCGGGCCGAGTTTTTGCGGATGGTTTTGGAGATCGTGCTCAGATGGTACTGGGATCTGTATCTCTTCCAGAATCTCGGTGAAGAGGGTATACTCACCAACCGTGACCGCCTGGAACCGCTGCGGGCGATGGCGCGGATGGAACCGGGGAGCCTGATCCGGGCGGCCGCGCTTCTGGAAGAAGCCGGGGAGGGGCTCTTTCGGCGAAACACCTCGCCGGAGTTGGTCTTGGCCGGTCTTTTTTCCCGCCTGGGAGCCTTGGTGTCTCCGGCGGGGGGACAGGAATCATGACGGAACAAGTCGTTTACATCAGGAAACGGGAATTCGGACGGGTACAACCCTGCGATCCGGGAGACCATTCCGTGCTCCCGGGCGAATACTGGGTGGTCGAGGGCGAACGGGGGATGGATTTCGGTCAGGTAGTCAAACGCCCCGGACATACTTCTTCCGGCAGAGAGGGGTTGAAGAAGCTGATTCGAAAGCTTTCCCCGGACGACCTGCGCCAGATCGAGCAGAACGAGGCCGACGCTCGGGAAACGTTTCGAGTCTGTCAGGAAAAGATCCAGGAAAAAGCCCTGGAGATGAAGCTGGTCCGGGTGGAGTACTCCTTCGACCGCAGCCGGTTGCTCTTCTATTTCACGGCCGACGGGCGCATCGATTTCCGCGAACTGGTCAAGGAACTGGCGGGGATTTTCAAAACCCGGATAGAACTGCGCCAGATCGGAGTTCGTGACGAAGCCCGGATGATGGGGGGGATCGGGCCCTGCGGGAGGGAGCTGTGCTGCCGCAGCTTTCTTTCCGAGTTCGAACCGATCAATATCCGCATGGCCAAAACCCAGCGGCTGCCGCTGGACCCGGACAAGATATCGGGTGTCTGCGGGCGCCTTTTCTGCTGCCTCCGGTACGAAGAGGGGTTCTACCGGTCCTGTCGGAAGGTTTTTCCCAAGGAAGGAACGGTCGTCAAGACCCGCCAGGGGGAGGGGAAAATCGTGGATTTCAACTGTATTCGGGGAACGGTCACGGTCGAGACTGACGACGGCCGCAAATTTTCCGTCCCCCGCGAGGAGCTTTCCGATACCGAATAGGGCGATGTCCGAAAATTACTACATCACCACCCCGATCTACTACGTCAACGACCGACCTCATATCGGGCACGCCTATACCACCATCGCCGCCGACGTGCTCGCCCGCTTGAAGCGGGCCGGCGGAGACTCCGTTTTTTTCCTGACCGGGACCGACGAACACGGGATCAAGATCTGCAAGTCGGCGGCGGCCCGGGGGGTCGCCCCGGAGACCTTGGCCGACGAGGTCGTGGTTCACTTTCAGGACCTCTGGAAGGAACTGGAAATCACCAACGACGATTTTATCCGGACCAGTCAGGTTCGACACGTGGGTCGCGTTCGGGAGTTGATCGCCCGTCTGGAAGCGAAAGGCGACATCTATCGTGGGGAGTACGAGGGCTGGTACGACGAAGGGCAGGAAGAGTTCGTCACCGAAAACACCGCCTCCGCCTCCGGGTATCTGAGCGAAGTCAGCGGGAAACCCCTCACCCGTTACCGTGAGGTCGGGTACTTTTTCAGACTGACGCGCTGGATACCTCCTTTGATCGAACATATCGAAGCCCACCCCGATTTCATTCAACCGGTGTCGCGCCGCAACGAGGTCCTGAGCAAGCTTCGGCAGGGGGTCGACGATCTCTGCATTTCCCGTCCGGCGGAGAAACTGATGAACTGGGGGGTGCCGATGCCCGGCGATACCACCCACAGCGTGTATGTCTGGGTCGATGCGCTCTGCAATTATCTTACCGCCTTGGGATACCCCGACCTGGGCGACGGCGAACCCGACCGCTATTCGCGGTTCTGGCCCGCGGACGTACACCTTCTGGGCAAGGACATACTCTGGTTCCACGGGGTTTATTGGCCCGGTATCCTCATGGCCCTGGGAGTGCCGCTGCCCCGGAAAATCTACGCCCATGGGTGGTGGATGTCGGAAGGGAGAAAGATGTCGAAGACCCTCGGCAACTTCGTCTCCGGCGAGACCATCCGCGAGCTTTGCCGCGAATATTCGGTCGATGTCTTCAGGTATTATCTTTTGCGCGCCGTTCCCTTCGGGCAAGACGGAAATTTTTCCCGGGAAGCGCTCTTCCACCTCTATAATGCCGAGCTTGCCAACGGGATCGGAAACCTGGTGAGCAGAACCGTGAATATGATCGGCCGTTACTGCGAAGGGCGTATTCCGACCGCGCTGCCGGGGGGGGAGGCCGAAGCCCCGGTCCTCGCCGCCGCCGCCCGGTTGGCGGCGTCCGTCCCCGCCCTGGCGGAGACGCTGGGTTTTCAGGACTACCTGGCCCGCATCGTCGATCTGGAACGGGAAACGAACCGGTATATCGAGGTTACGGAGCCCTTCAAGCTGGCCAAGGACCCGGCGGAAATGCCCAGGGTTAAAGAAATACTGAGAACCTGCGCCGAAGCCGTCCGGCTGATTCTCGTTCACCTGGAACCGGTGATGCCGGTGAAAGCCGCCGCCGGATTGGCCATGCTGGGACTGGACTCCGATTCCGAGCTCGGGCGGCGCGTCGAGTGGGGCAACCTGTCCCCCGGCACCGCCGTGAGAAAAGGAGCGGCGCTTTTCCCCCGAAAAGCGGCGCTCCCGGGAGCGGCCCCGTGAAAATCCTGCTCACCGGCGCCGCCGGATTTATCGGATCCCACCTGGCCGAGGCGCTTTTGGCCTCGGGGTTGCGGGTAGTGGGGCTGGATAATTTCAACGATTACTACGACCCGGCGCTCAAACGCAGAAATCTGACCGGAGCGCTCCAAAATCCGGCATTCACGCTGAAGGAAGGCGATATCAGGGACGGAGCTCTGCTCGAAGCGCTGTTCTCCCGGGAAAATTTCGAGGCCGTTATCCACCTGGCCGCCCGCGCCGGAGTGCGCCCCTCGCTCTCGAATCCGCTCCTGTACGAACAGGTCAACGTCGAAGGCACCATCCGCTTGTTGGAAGCCGCACGTCTCCACGGCTGTCGCAAGTTCCTGTTCGCGTCTTCTTCGTCGGTTTACGGAGAAAACCCGCGCATGCCCTGGAGCGAATCCGATCCCGACCTGCGGCCCATCTCCCAGTACGGGGCCACCAAGCTCATCGGCGAACATTTCTGCCGCGTTTTCCATCAGGCGTACGGTTTTCCGGTCACTGCGTATCGCTTCTTCACCGTTTACGGTCCCCGCCAACGCCCGGATATGGCCATACATAAATTCACCCGCCTGATCTGGGAGGGAACGCCGATCCCGTTTTACGGGGACGGCAGCTCCCTGCGCGATTACACCTACATCGACGATATCGTCGCCGGCCTTCTGGCCGGGTTGGAGGCGGATATCCCCTTCGACGTGTTCAATCTGGGCGGAGGTCATTCGATCACCCTGGCTCAGCTCGTCGAGAACCTCGGTCGCCGCCTGGATCGCCCGGTGCTGCTGGACCGACAGCCGGCGCAAACGGGCGACGTTCCCGCCACCCTGGCCGATATTTCCCGGGCCGGGCGGCTTCTGGGGTATGCTCCCGTCACTTCCCTGGAAACCGGCCTCGATCGTTTCATCGAGTATTTTCTGGCCGAGAGGGGCCGAGGATGAGGGGAGGCGCCGCTCCCGGGCTTTCGGTCGTCGTCTCCCTGGTCTGTGCGATCTTTTACGCCGGCGTTCCCCTCCCGGCCCGGGGCCAGGGAGCGGACCCCCAGGATTCGCTCATGACGCTCGACGATTATTTCGACGCCACCCCGACCCCCAGTCCGGGTCCCTCCCCCCTCCCCACGCCCGTCGTCTCCGAAAGTTCGGCTCTGAGGTGCTCGGGGGATTCGGTGCGCTATCTGAGCGACGGAAAGGTGATTGTGGCCGAGGGAAGCATCTTCCTGGCCTACAAGGACATCGAGATCACGGCCGACCGGATCACGGTCTACGTCGACCGCAAGGAAGCTTACGCCCAGGGAGGCGTCACCCTCAAGCGGGGCGACGATTTCATTCGGGCCGAAGCTCTGCGCTACGACTTCGTCCGCGAAGAGGGGATGGTCGGGGAGAGTACGGGCTACTTCAAGCCCATGTTCGGGCAGGCTCGACGGATTATCACCACCGATAACGATCAAGCCGATCTTCAGCAGGGAACAGTGACCACCGACGACTACACGCGCCCTGATTACTACATGGAAGCGTCGGAAGTCACCGTGTATTTCAACGATTATGTTTCGATCTGGAGCCCCGTGGTTTACGTGGGAGGAGTTCCGGTCTTTTGGCTGCCTTATTTCTACAGGAGCCTGAAGATGGACTGCCGGGGTTCGTTTCTTTACCCGGGGTACAAGAACACCTGGGGGATGTACGTTCTCTCCGGTTACAACTGGTGCACGGAGGGGCTGAACCTGACGGGCCATCTCGATTACCGGTATCTGCGGGGAGTCGCGCTCGGCCTCGACGGCCTTTTCGTCCCCTGGGAAAGCGGCCAGGGGGAGTGGCAGACCTACTACCTCCAGGACCTGGCCTACGAGGACCCCGACACGGGGGAGAAGGAGCACAAGGAACGGTACCTGGCGGAATTCTGGGGGCGCCAGGACCTGTTCTGGGATGTCTACGGGGACCTGTCCCTGCACTACCTCAGCGACGACGACATCCGCCGGGAGTTCTTCCGCAACGAATACCGGGCGGATTCCCAACCCAAGTCGTACCTGTTCTTCGGCAAGAACACCACCGACCTGGCCATAAGCCTGGAGATCCGGCCCCGACTCAACGACTTCTGGGAAGTAAACGAGAAGCTGCCCGAGGCGAAGTTCCAGATAAAGGAGATAGCCTTGGGCGAAAGCGATTTCTACTACCAGGGCGACAACTCCTACGTGGTTTATCGGCATATGGAAGCCGGGGAGGGGAGTCCCGCTTACGAAACCGACCGGGCCGACACCTACCACCGCCTCAGCTACACCCGCAAATTTTTCGGTTGGCTCAACCTCAACCCCTATGTCTCCCTCCGGGGAACCTACTATACGAAGGGGCCCCCCGATGAAGCCGCCTCCGCTTCCCCCGCGGCCACTCCCACCCCGGAACCGGAGGAGAGAACCGATTTCGGCCGGCTGGTCTACGGCAGCGGGATCGGGGTTTCCACGAATATTTACGGTTTGTTCGACTATACCAACGAAGCTTTGGACATCCACCGGCTGCGGCATGTGATCGAACCCTCGATCACCTACGTCTACGCCAACCCCACGGTCGAGTCCGACGATCTTTACCAGTTCGACGACCTCGACGATATCGACTGGACCAGCGCGTTTCAATTAAGCCTGCGCAATCAACTTCAGACCAAACGGTACGCGTCCGGGACCGAGGACAGCTGGACGCTGATCGACCTTATTCTCGGGACCAGCCTATACACCAGCCCGGACCGGGAGAACGCCGGCGACCTTTTCAGCGACCTCTACGCGGATCTGAAACTGACGCCGGTGGCCGGGACCGGCCTGGAAGGGGAACTCTACTACGATCCGTACCGGGGAGCGGTGAACCGCTTTACTCTCGATATATGGGGAACCGGAGGGGAGTCGTGGCGGGGGGACCTGGAGTACACGTATCGGGCGGACAAGGACCGCAACCGTTTGGGGGCGAGTCTGTATCTCCGGATCAATCCGCTCTGGCGGTTCAGCGTCTACGGCCGCTACGACCTGGAAGCCGGAGAGTGGGAGGAAGAATCGATAGAACTGTTCCGGGACCTGCACTCCTGGGACTGCAGCTTGTTGCTGCGCCGGGACGAGGGAGGGGAAGCGACCGAGATCGGGTTGCGCTTCTGGCTGAAGGCTTTCCCCGACGCCCCGCTGCATATCAGCAACTAACCGGCGCCGGCCGGAAGAAAACCTTCGATTAAGGACTGGCCAAATCGGATGTCGGCTGGTAACGTACTGCGCTTGTTTGCAAGTACGATGATCGGGTAATACCTTCGAAGGAGGACGGATGAAAGTCTGCATTATCGGAACCGGGTACGTCGGTCTGGTCACCGGCGCCTGTTTGGCTGAATTGGGAAACGACGTCATCTGCGTGGACAACGACGAGAGCAAGATCGATATGCTCAACCGAAGCGCCATCCCCATCTACGAACCCGGTCTCAGGGAGATGGTGAACAACGCTCGGGAAGCGGGGAGGTTGACGTTCACCACCTCGATTCAGGACGGGGTCAGGGCCGCCACCGTCATCTTCATCGCGGTTTCGACCCCTCCGAAAGCGGACGGCTCGGCCGACCTCTCGGCGGTGGCCAACGTCGCCCGGACCGTGGCCGAGAACCTGAACGGGTACAAGGTGGTCGTCGACAAAAGCACGGTCCCGGTCAAAACCGGGGAGAAGGTCGCCGAAACCATCAAGCGCTACAGCGACCCCGAGGCCGAGTTCGACGTCGTATCCAACCCCGAGTTTCTCCGGGAAGGTTCCGCGATCTACGACACGCTCAACCCCGACCGGATCGTCATCGGAACCTCCAGCCGCCGCGCCGCCGATATTCTCATCGAACTCTACAAGCCCCTGGAAGCGCCGGTCATCGTCACCGACATCAACAGCGCGGAGCTGATCAAACACGCCGCCAACTCCTTCCTCGCCACCAAGATTTCTTTCGCCAACGCTCTGGCCAGGATCTGCGACCTCTCCGGCGCCAATGTCATGGAGGTCACGCGCGGGGTCGGTCTGGACAACCGCGTGGGCGAGAAGTTTCTCAACGCCGGCGTCGGCTACGGCGGGTCCTGTTTCCCCAAGGACGTTTCGGCGTTTATCGCCATTTCGGAAGAGTTGGGCTACAGCTTCGACCTTCTCAAGGAGGTTGAAAAGATCAACCAGGCTCAGACAGAGTATTTTCTGGACAAGGTCCGCAAGACTCTGTGGGTCCTGGAGGGAAAATGCATCGGGGTGCTGGGGCTGGCTTTCAAGCCCAACACCGACGACATGCGCAACGCGCCCGCCGTCCCGGTCATTAAAGCTCTTCTGGAAGAGGGCGCGAGGGTTAAGGCTTACGATCCCAAGGGGATGGAGAAAGCCCGCGAATATCTCCCGGACATCGAGTACTGCCCGAGCCCCTACGCCGTCGCCGAGGGCTGCGAGGCGTTGCTCGTCCTGACCGAATGGAACGAGTTCAAGGAAATGGATCTGGAGCGGCTCAAGGGTCTTCTCACCCATCCCACCATCATCGACGGCCGCAATATTTACGACCCGCAGAAGATGGCTCAGGCCGGATATACGTACGTCAGCATCGGACGTCCTCCCCGGGAAGGATGAGCCGGTGAACGTCCTGGTAACCGGCGGCGCCGGGTTCATCGGCTCCCACTTGGCCGAAGCCCTGGTCGCGGCGGGGCACCGGGTAAGGGTTCTGGACAACCTCTCCACCGGTTCCCTCGAAAACCTCTCCGGTGTCCGCTCCGCTCTTGATTTCCGGGAAGGCGACGTCCTCGATCCCGCCTCTGCCGCCGCCGCGGTCGAAGGCGTCGACGCGGTTCTGCACCAGGCCGCGCTACCCTCCGTCCCCCGCTCTTTCTCCGCTCCGGTGGAGACGACGGCCGTCAACTGCGGAGGGACCCTGAGCATGCTCGAAGCGTCCCGGCGTGCCGGCGTGTCCCGTTTCGTCTTCGCCTCCAGCTCCTCCGTCTACGGGGACGCCCCGGTCGCGGTCAAGGACGAGAGCCTGGAGCCGGCGCCGATAAGTCCCTATGCCGTCAGCAAGCTCAGCGGAGAAATATTCTGCCGCATCTACCGCAAGACGTATGGGATGGCGACGGTGGCCCTGCGTTACTTCAATATCTTCGGCCCCCGCCAGGATCCGGCCTCCCAGTATTCCGCCGTCATTCCCAAGTTCATCGCCGCCGTCAGGGAAGGGGAAAAGCCGTCGATTTACGGCGACGGTACCCAGTCGCGGGATTTCACCTTCGTCGAAAACGTGGTCGCCGCCAATCTGGCGGCCTTGAACGCTCCCGAAGAGGTGTGGGGAAGCGCCTGCAACATCGCCTGCGGGAACGAGGTCTCCCTTCTGGAGTTGCTCGACGAGCTTGGGAATCTGGCCGGGCGCCCCATCGATTTTCGCTTCGAGCCGCCCCGTCCCGGCGATGTTCTTCATTCCCGGGCCGATATCGGGCGCGCCCGCCGGCTCTTGGGGTACGTCCCCGCGGTAGAATTTAAGGAAGGCCTGCGCCGGACCTGGGATTTTTTCTCCCGGGGTGATTTCGGTCGAACCCTTGTTCAAGGAGATGACGATGAGTGTTCCCTTGCTTGATCTACAGGCTCAGTACCGGGAATACCGGGACTCGCTCGAGCCCGTCGTTCTGGAAGTGCTTCGCAGCGGGCGCTATATCAAAGGCCCTAAAGTCGACGAACTCGAAAAGGAACTGGCGGACTATTGCGGAACTTCCCGCGCCGTGGGCTGCGCTTCCGGGACCGACGCCATTCTTCTGGCCCTTATGGCCCTCGGCGTCGGGCCCGGTGACGAGGTTATCACCACCCCGTACACCTTCTTCGCCACCGGGGGGTGCATATCCCGCCTCGGAGCGAAGCCGGTCTTTATCGACATCGACCCCAGGACGTATAACCTGAACCCGGAATTGATCGAGCCCGCCGTGACTTCACGGACCAGGGCGATCATACCCGTGCACCTCTACGGGCAGTGCGCCGACATGGATCCGATCTTGGATACGGCCTCCCGTCACGGTATTCCGGTGATCGAGGATGCCGCCCAGGCGATCGGCGCCCGCTATCGGGGCCGTCGGGCCGGCTCCATGGGGGTGATGGGTTGTTTCAGTTTTTTCCCTTCCAAGAACCTGGGGTGCTGCGGGGACGGAGGCGTGATCACAACCGACGACGCCGGATTGGCGGAACGACTCGTCATCCTTCGCGAGCACGGCGCTCAGCCCAAATACTACCATCGGGTCATCGGCATCAACAGCAGGCTGGACGCCCTGCAGGCCGCGATCGTCCTGGTCAAGCTGCCCTACCTGGAGGCATGGCACGAAGGACGACGCCGCAATGCCGCATATTACGACCGGGAACTTGCCGGCCTTCCTTTGACGACCCCCTTCATTCTTCCCGGTTGCGAAAGCATCTATAACCAGTATGTCATCCGGACCGGGAAGCGCGACGCTCTGAAAAGCTTCCTCAAAGACCGGGGTATCGGCACCGAGATTTATTATCCGGTTCCGCTTCACCTCCAGGACTGTTATTCCGATCTGGGGTACGGGGAGCGATCTCTTCCCGAGGCCGAACGTGCCGCGGAAGAGACGCTGGCTCTTCCCATCTACCCGCAGCTCGTTCCGGAACAGCTGGACGAAGTCGTGAACGCGATCCGGGAATTTTTCGCCTGATGATCCCGCCCGGCGACAATCCGGTCAGGATTGCCCGGGACGCAAAAGCGTTTTTGCTGCAACTCGAGGAAGAGGGTCTGGAATGGGTGCCGAGTCGGCGCCGGGAGTCCTCCCGGCGCCGCAGCCGCAAGCTTGCTACCCCCTCTCTCCGGGACCGTTACCTGGAACTGCGCGACCGGGCCCGGGCCTGCGCCTCCTGTCGTTTGAGCGAAACCCGCCGGAACGTGGTTTTCGGCGAAGGAAAGATGGGGGAGGGGGTCTTCATTATCGGAGAAGGTCCAGGCGCCACGGAGGACGCGACCGGCCGGCCGTTCGTCGGCCGCGCCGGCGCGCTTCTGGACAAGATGCTGGCCGCCGTGGGGCTTTCCCGCCGGGACGTGTACATCACCAACATCGTCAAATGCCGCCCCCCGGGGAACCGCGACCCCAACCCTGATGAAATCATCGCCTGCTGGCCCCTGCTGGAAGCGCAGCTGGACCTGCTCCGGCCCCGGGTCGTCCTCGCCCTCGGCGCCCCGGCCGCCCGCACCCTTCTCGACACCAAGCGCGGTATCGGCAGCCTGCGGGGCCGTTTCCACGACTTCAACGGGATTCCCCTCCTGCCGATCTACCACCCCGCCTATATACTCCGCAGTTATACCGTGGAAAATCGGCGCAAGGTCATGGACGACCTCGAGCTGCTGCGGGCCTTTCTCGACAAACCGCGGGATTGATTTTTCTCCGGGCGCCCCGGGCTCCGGAGGGCGGATATACCCGCGCGGGCGGATGGGTTACAATCTTCGGAGAAGATGACGAAGACGGGCGCAGACAACCGTGATGACTCCCTGTTGGCGGACGTGTATCTGCCCCTGGGGCGCGGTCTGATCCTGACGTACCGGGTCCCTTCCGGCCGTGAAGGCCGGGCCGCGGTCGGCCGGGCCGTGGCCGCGGGGATCGGGCGCAGGGAATCCGGGGGATTTATCGTCGACCTTCGCCGGGGTATTCCGGAAACCGGGGCGCGGGATCTGATCGAAATCTCCGATGAAGCCGCGGTTTTCTCCAGGGATACGGTGACCCTGGCGAAACTGGTTTCCGAGTATTATCTCTGTTCGGTCCCCCGCGCCCTGGGAACCATGCTCCCCTCCTCCATCCGCCGCGGCCGCCGCTCTTCCACGGTGGCCGTGGCGGTCCCGGCGGTAAGCCGGGAGGAAGCCCTGGAAGCGGCGTTGAACCTGGAGGCCAGGGCTCCCCGTCAGGCGGCCGTGCTGCGGCGTTTGGCCGAATCCGGCGAAGCTTTGCCGGCCCCGGCCCTGCTGGAAGCCGCCGGAGGGGGATACGGAGCGCTCAAAGCCCTGGAAAAGAAAGGATTGATCCGGCTCGAAGCCCGGGAAAAAGATGATCCTTCCCCCAGCGAGCCGGTTCCGACCCGGCCCCTGCCCCTGACCGAGGAACAGACCGCCGCCTTCTCCGAGATCGAGGCGGCCCTCGCCGCCGACCGGTTCCGGGTTTTCCTTCTCCATGGGATCACGGGTTCGGGGAAAACCGAAATCTATCTTCAGGCCATCGGCCGCGTTCTCGCCCGGGGGCGCCGGGCCATGATCTTAGTCCCCGAAATATCGCTGACCCCCCAGACCGGCGAGCGGTTCCGCGCCCGGTTCGGGGAGGGGGTAGCGATCATGCACTCGGGGCTTTCGGACGGCGAGCGCCGCCGGCAGTGGCTTCGGGCCTGCCGGGGCGACGCCCGGATCGTTCTCGGACCTCGGTCGGCCGTGTTCGCCCCCCTCCCCGATCTTGGTCTGATCGTGGTCGACGAAGAACATGAAACTTCCTACAAACAGTCCGATGCCTCTCCTTACTACCACGCCCGCGACGTCGCCGTCCTCAGGGCCAAGGTGGCCGGGATTCCGGTCGTTCTGGGGTCGGCGACGCCGTCCCTGGAGAGCTACTACCGGGCCCGCGAAGGCACGTACCGGCTTCTCCGGCTGCGGACGCGCCCCTTGGAGAGCACTCTGCCGCGGGTAAGAATCGTGGACATGCGCCGGGAGAGGGAAGGGCGCCGTGGCGGCGGCCCTTTTTCCGACGGGCTTCTCCAGGCCATGGCCGCCTGTCTGAGCGAAGCGGGACAGTGCATCATCTTCATCAACCGGCGGGGGTACGACACCGCCGTGGTCTGCCGCGCCTGCGGACACGTCATCCGCTGTCGCCATTGTTCCGTAGCCTTGATCCACCACCGGCAGCGGCGGCGCCTGATCTGTCACCTCTGCGGTTTTTCGATCGTCCCGCCCGCCGTCTGCCCCCAGTGCGGCGCCGCCGACCTGGCCATGAAAGGGTTGGGAACGGAACGGGTGGAGGACCAGCTCGGGCGCTATTTCAAGGGAATCCCGGTGGAACGCATGGACACCGACACCGTCGGGGCTCGGGGCTCGCACCGGGAATACCTGGAACGTTTCCGCCGCGGAAAGACCAGGATATTGGTGGGCACCCAGATGATCGCCAAAGGGCTGGATTATCCCGGGGTGACTCTGGTCGGCGTGGTCTTCGCCGATACCGGTTTGAATTTGGCGGATTTCCGCGCTTCCGAATATACTTTTCAGCTTCTGACCCAGGTCGCGGGCCGCTCGGGCCGCCGGGAACGGCCGGGGGAAGTCGTCATCCAAACCTATGCCCCCTATCACCCGGCCCTTCTCGCCGCCGCCCGCCAGGATTATGAAGGGTTTTACGAGAAGGAGATCCGGTTCCGCGGAGAACTGGGATTCCCCCCGTTCACCCGCCTCGTCAGCCTCATGGTCCTTTCGCGCAATCCGAACCGCGCTCTGGTTCTGGCGGAGCGCGTAGCCGAACTGCTCCGGCCCCGGCTGCCCGGGGAAGTGGAGATGCTGGGGCCCTCTCCTCCGCCGATCGAGCGCGTGCGGGGCCGTTACCGCATCCAGCTTCTGCTGAAAACCCGGGAGATCCTCCCCGTCAATCGCGTGGTCGCGGAAGTGCTGAAGGACATCGAAGCGCCCCGGGACGTCCGGATCGAGGTCGACGTCGACCCCGTCTCCATGCTGTGAGGAGAGGGATTCAGGGGAGGGAAACTATTCGCCATGCATGCATGGATGGAAGCAGAGAGCAGAGAGTAGGGAGCAGAGAGGGTCCCAGAAAAAAAACCGGTCCCCTTAGGGTTCAGGGTTCGGGGTTCAGGAAGGGAGGAAGTCCACAGATGTACACAGATAGGGAAAGGTTTGTGGAGGAACAGAGGGCATGGGATATTTGAGGTCATTGCGAGGCCCCGAAGGGGACGAAACAATCTCTTCGGCATAGAAACGTGGGTGGATCGCTTCGCTCCGCTCGCAATGACAGAGGCAACGGTATCATTATCATTATGGACTGATTACTAATCAGGGAGTACCGGAGTGGGTTTGAGAACATCATTTTCCCTTGTCAGAAAATGATCGAGTTCTATTTCGACGTGGAGACATGTCCGGTTGGTCGCAGTCCCGCTTAAATTCTTGTTGCCGGGGAACGGGGCTGCTAAACTCAAAAACAAACGGTTCCCCTAGCGGAAATTGCCGAACAAACGATGGATTCCCAGCATAAACGCCGGAGGTGGCCCCGCCTCGGTTCCGGAACGGTTCCGGCCCTCCTGGCGTTTGTCCTCCTGTCTCTGCCCTCCGCCGTACCCGGCGCCTATGTCTCCGTGCCAAGCCTCAAACGCGTGTTGGAACTGGAGGGCGAGGCCCGTTCGTTCTGGTTCACGGTGCTGAGCGACGACCGGGAGTTTTCCCGGGAGGTCCTGAAAAATCTGGAGGACGTCTTCGCCCGGGTTCGGGGCGACCTCAACATCACCCGCCGGTTGGGGAAAAAATGCCTGGTTCTGGTCTGGAACGACCGGGAAGAATTCGTCAAGGGGGTGGTCGCCAGGATGGGGATCTGGGACGGCGCGAGCAGCAAGGCTTTCTACGCCGCTTCCTGCGAAGGGGGGCCCCACCTCATCTGCATGTACCGGGCCGACGATCTCTTCACCGAAATCCTCCCCCACGAGTTGACCCATCTGATTCTCGCCATCGCCCTGGACCCGTCCGGGTCGCGGCCGATCCCGCTCTGGCTCAACGAGGGGCTGGCCGAATGCCAAACCGCCCAGCCCTTGGCGGAACGGGCCGCGGCCATCCGAACCGCCAAGGAAGAAGGAAACTATATCCCGATCCGGGAGCTAGTGAGGTTCAACGGCTACCCCGACGACTTCGACCGTTGCCGGCTCTTTTATGAGGAATCCGCCGCCCTGGTGAAGTTCCTGCTGGAAGAGGAGACCTATCCCGGGGAGTTCTTCGAATTGGCCAAGCGACTTACGTTTTGGGGAGGGGATTTTTTGAGCGTTTTCAACAAGCTCTACAACCGCCGGTACACCAGCTTCGATATTTTGGAGGAATCGTTCGGCCGCTTCATCGACGTCAATGCGGATTAGGAGGAAGGCATGAGGATTTTATTTGCGGCCGTCGTGCCCGCGCTTCTGCTTATCCCGTCGGGAACGACGGCCGACACCCCTCCTCTTTCGAGAAGGGGAAAACTCTTCGAGATCAAGAGCTTCAAGAAAGTCGATTACGACGAGGGCCGGGGAGCCCTGCAGTTGGAGTTCAGGATAGTGGGGAGGGAGACCTATAACGATCTGGACGTGCAGATCTATCTTTTCGACCGGAAAAAACGCCGGATCAGGGGCGGGGTTCAGGACGTCTATCTGGCGGAAGAAGCGCGGTTCGGAACCAAAAAGTACGCCCGGGAAGCGGGAACCGGGAAAAAGTACCAAGTATCTGGATATCTCCCGGGGGAGACATATACCTTTCTTTACGTGTTGGACAGCGAATATGCGTTCGCGGTAGCCGAAGTCGGCAACGACGACGAAAAGGTCTACGATATCGTCCCCTTCGGGAGGATCGAGGATTTCATCAGGCAATGATGGAGGCGGTTTTGCTTCGCGCAATCTTCTTATGCCGACATCGAGGAAGTGCCGGGTTCTCCGCGGGTTATTCCCGTCCGGCGGTTCTTACCCGGACGGGGCTCCCCCCCGGTTCCGGAGGAAGTCCCGCGTACGCTCATGAATGCGGTTCGAATCCATAAGCATTTGATGATTCTGGAAGGAGCCGGATTCGGTTTTCTTATCGTCTGCGTTTGGCTGAACGAGCTGTTCGATCTCCCCCACCTTCTCTTCAACCAGGCTCCCACGCCCGTCAATATCGTCGAAAGCGTTTCGGAATCCGTCGTCGTTCTGCTCCTGGGAGCGTTTATGATCGGGGCAACCGGCGTTCTCCTGAAGCGCATCCGCTACCTCGAAGGTTTCCTGCCGGTCTGTTCTTTCTGCAAGAAGGTACGGATCGATGGGCGCTGGATTCCCCTCGACGAGTACGTCGCGCACAATTCCGAGGCCAAAATCTCCCACGGTCTCTGCCCGGATTGCAAAGAACGCTACTACGGCCGCTCTCCGGGGTAGACGAAGCCGGTCTAGTCCGGGCCGGGGTCAGGCGGTTTCGGGGTCGATCCCCAGACTACGGGAGGAGAAAATCTCCGGATAAAGTTCTCCCAGCGTGGATTCCCTGGATTCTCCGGCGGTATTGGCGGCCACCACGATCAGATCTTCGGCGCAGAACTCCGCCAGGGTCTGTCGGCAGAGCGCACAGGGAAACGCGGGAGGATCGGCGTCCGTCACCACCGCCAGGGCCTTGAACCGGCGAGCCCCGTCGGCCACGGCCGTCGTCAGCGCGCAGCCTTCGGCGTGAACGGTATTGGTCAAAGCGGCGTTTTCGACGTTGCAACCGGCGTATATTTTGCCGTTTTCCCCCAGGAGAGCCGCTCCCACCCGATAACCGGAGTAAGGGGCGTAGGCATGCTCCTTCGCCCGCACCGCCGCGTCTATCAACAACGAAGTATCGATGTGGTCCATGATCGTTCCTCCCTGTTTCCGTTCGGCGCTCCACCATATCCGGTCTTGACGGCGAAGGCAATACCGTTTCCGGGGCGTCCGCTATGGTTCAATCGGTAACACTTACTGGCTTTATCGATGATGTTGAGTCCATATGACACAGTCCGGGAGCAAGCGCGCCGACGCCTCGGAATGCATAACTATAAAAAGGGCAGATAGTAACAAATGAATCAATCAGGTTGAAACTATTGGCATAATCCTTGCTCAAAGTGGATGGTTGAATACAAACAACGACGCCCGCGCTCCAGGGCTCGGGTGCCGGCAGCTAAGGAGTTACTTATGGCAAAGGTACTGGGAATAGACTTGGGGACCACGAACTCGTGTATGGCGGTAATGGAGGGGAAAGAACCGAAGGTCATTCCGAACGCCGAAGGCAACCGGACCACGCCTTCGGTAGTGGCGTTCACCAAAAGCGGAGAACGTTTGGTGGGCCAACCGGCCAAACGCCAGGCCGTGACCAACCCCGACAATACCATCTTTTCCATCAAGCGGTTCATGGGTAGGCGCTACAACGAGGTCAGCAGCGAAATCGCCCTGGTCCCCTACAAGGTGATCGAGGCTTCCAACGGCGACGCCCGAGTCGAAATCAACGGGAAGGTGTATTCCCCGCCCGAAATTTCCGCGATGATCCTGCAGAAGCTCAAGGCCGACGCCGAATCTTACCTGGGCGAGAAGGTCACGCAGGCGGTTATCACCGTTCCCGCTTATTTCAACGATTCACAGCGGCAGGCCACCAAGGATGCGGGCAAAATCGCGGGCCTGGAAGTGTTGAGAATCGTCAACGAACCCACCGCAGCGGCGCTGGCCTACGGTCTGGAGAAGAAAAAAGACGAAAAAGTCGCGGTCTTCGATTTGGGAGGGGGAACGTTCGATATTTCCATCCTCGAGATCGGCGAAGGCGTCTTCGAAGTCCTGTCCACCAACGGAGACACCCACCTGGGCGGCGATGATTTCGACCAGCGGCTGATCGACTGGATCGCGGAGGAGTTCAAGAAGGACCAGGGAATCGATCTGACGCAGGATCCCATGGCGCTCCAGCGTCTGAAGGAAGCGGCCGAGAAGGCCAAGATCGAGCTTTCCTCGGCGATGGAGACCGAGGTCAATCTTCCCTTCATCACCGCCGACGCCAGCGGCCCCAAGCATCTTTCCCTCAAACTGACCCGGGCCAAATTCGAGCAGCTGGTGGACGATCTGATCGAACGGACCCGCAAACCCTGCGAGAACGCCCTGGCCGATGCCGGCCTTAAGCCTGCGGACATCAACGAGGTCATTCTGGTCGGGGGCATGACCCGGGTTCCCAAAGTACAGGAAGTGGTCAAGGGGATCTTCGGGAAAGAACCCCATAAGGGAGTGAACCCCGACGAAGTGGTCGCCATCGGCGCCGCCATCCAGGGTGGGATTCTTCAGGGGGAAGTCAAGGACGTGCTGTTGCTCGACGTTACGCCGCTTTCTCTGGGCATCGAAACCCTGGGCGGCGTCATGACCAAACTGATCGAGCGCAACACCACCATCCCCACCAAGAAATCGGAAATCTTCTCGACCGCCGCCGATAATCAGACCCAGGTCGAAATCCATGTCCTCCAGGGAGAGCGGGAAATGGCGCGGGACAACCGCACCATCGGGAAATTCCATCTGACCGGGATCCCGCCCGCGCCCCGGGGGGTTCCCCAGGTCGAGGTCGCCTTCGACATCGACGCCAACGGGATTCTCAACGTGTCGGCCAAGGACTTGGGGACCGGCAAGGAACAGAACATCACCATCACCGCTTCCAGCGGGCTTTCCGACAATGAAGTGGAGAAGATGGTGCGGGAAGCCAAGGACCACGCCGGAGAAGACAAGAAGAAGCGGGAGGAGATCGACATCAAGAACCAGGCGGACGCCTCGATCTACCAGACCGAAAAACTGCTCAAGGAAAACGCCGACAAGATCGACGCCGACTCCAAGGCCAAAATCGAGGCGGCCATCGAGCGGGTGAAGGAGGCGGTCAAGCGGAACGACATGGATGAGATGAAAGCCGCCACCGAAGCCCTCTCCCAGTCCTGGCACAGCGCCAGCGAACAGATGTACAAGCAGGCCACGGCCTCCCAGGGAGGGAGCGGACCTTCGGCCGATGCCGGCCCCCAGGCCCCGCCTCCGGGCGGCGCGGGGGCTCCCGGCGAAGGGGAAGTCATCGACGCCGAGTTCGAGGTCGAGGACGAAGATCGGAACAAGTAAGGTTAACCCGGCCCCGGGAAACAAACCGGGGCCGCGCGATCAATGGCAACACAACCCAGGAAAGGAGGAAACATGAAAATCAAGCCTCTGGGTGAGAACATCCTCGTCGAACCGATCGAGGAGAAGGAAGTAATCAAGGGCGGCATCGTTATCCCGGATACGGCCAAGGAGAAGCCTCAGGAAGCGAAGGTCATAGCCTTGGGAACCGGCAAGAAAGACGATGACGGCAAGGCGATCCCCTTCGAGATGAAGGTCGGCGACACGGTTCTCACCACCAAATACGGGGGAACCGAGATCAAGTACGACGACAAGACCTACAAGATCGTCAGCGCCGGCGACGTTCTGGCGATTGTCGGTTAATCGATCAACCATCAATTTCAAGGAGTGAACAGATGACAGCCAAACAGTTGAAGTTCGACTCCGCCGCCCGTCAGGCTATCCTGTCCGGGGTGGAGCAACTGAGTCAGGCGGTCAAGGTGACGCTGGGACCGAAAGGCCGCAACGTCGTTCTTGATCGGAAGTTCGGATCGCCGACCGTCACCAAGGACGGAGTTTCGGTCGCCAAGGAAATCGAGCTGGAGGATCCGTTCCAGAACATGGGCGCCCAGCTGGTGCGGGAAGTCGCTTCCAAGACCAGCGACGACGCCGGCGACGGCACCACCACCGCCACCATCCTCGCCGAGGTTATCTACCGCGAAGGGCTGAAAAGCGTGACCGCCGGTTCCAACCCCATGGCGATCAAGCGCGGGGTGGAAAAAGCCGTCGAAGCCGTGGTGGAGAAACTGCAGGATATCAGCAAGGAAGTCAGCGACAGCAAGCAGATCACCGCCGTCGCCACCATATCCTCGAACAACGACGTCACCATCGGCCGCAAGATCGCCGAAGCCATGGACAAGGTCGGCAAGGACGGGACCATCACCGTCGAGGAAGCCAAGGGCATCGAGACCTACCTGAAGGTGGTCGAGGGGATGCAGTTCGACAAGGGCTACCTCTCTCCTTACTTCATTACCGACGCCGAAAACATGGAAGCCGTCCTCGAGGACTGCCTGATTCTCATCCATGAGAAGAAAATCTCCAGCCTCAAGGATATGCTGCCCCTGCTGGAAAAGGTGGCCCAGAGCGGCCGCTCCTTCCTGATCGTGGCGGAGGACATCGAGGGCGAAGCCCTGGCCACCCTGGTGGTGAACAAGATCCGCGGAACCTTGAAGGTCTGCGCGGTCAAGGCTCCCGGTTTCGGCGACCGCCGCAAAGCCATGATGGAAGATATCGCCATTCTCACCGGCGGCAAGATGATTTCCGAAGACCTCGGGATCAAGCTGGAAAACGTGGGAATCAACGATCTGGGCCAGGCCAAACGGGTGGTGGTGGAAAAAGAGAACACCACCATCATCGAGGGCTTGGGCTCGTCGTCCGACATCCAGGGCCGGGTCAATCAGATCCGGAAACAGATCGAGGACACCACCAGCGACTACGATCGGGAAAAACTCCAGGAACGGCTGGCCAAACTGGCCGGCGGAGTGGCGGTCATCAACGTCGGGGCGGCTACCGAGACCGAGATGAAGGAAAAGAAAGCCCGGGTCGAGGACGCCCTCCACGCCACCCGGGCCGCGGTCGAGGAAGGGATCGTTCCCGGCGGCGGAGTGGCCCTGCTGCGCTGCATCGAGGCACTGGAAAAGGTCAAGGTTTCCGGGGACGAGAAGATCGGGGTCAAGCTGATCCGCAGGTCCCTGGAAGAACCCGCCCGCCAGTTGGCCATCAATGCCGGGCAGGAGGGTTCCATCGTGGTCGAGAAAGTCAAAAACTCGACCGACGTCAACTTCGGCTACAACGCCGGGACCGACCGTTACGAGGACCTGATGGCGGCGGGGGTGATCGACCCTACCAAAGTCACCCGTACGGCCCTGCAGAACGCCTCGAGTATCGCCAGCCTGATGCTGACGACCGAGTGTCTGGTAACCGAAATCCCGGAGGAAGAAAAGCCGATGATGCCCCCCGGGGGCATGGGCGGAATGGGCGGCATGATGTAATTTCCGCTCATTCGGAGCATGAAACGGGACGGCGCCCGCGGGCGCCGTCCCGTTTTGCTTCGGGCCTCGTTTCGACAACCGCTTGGCGTGTCGTCTCTCCCCCGGTATAATCGCTTCCGGAGGATTTCGATGAATCCGTCGGACGTATTGAAACGCGCCGGGGTTCTGTTGTACCCCCGGGAGTGCGCGAGTTGCGGCGCCGATCTGGAGTGGGACAACGGGGACTACCTCTGTTCCGCCTGCCGGGGAGAGGTGGAGGAAATCGCGCCTCCGCTCTGCCGCGTCTGCGGGCTTCCCGTGCCGGGAGATGCCCGGGTCGAGGTCCTCTGCCGGGATTGCCGGGGAACGAGGCGACCGTTTCGGCGGGCCCGCTCCGTTCTGTATTATCGCGGCGCCGTCCAGGCCTGGGTCAAAGCTTTCAAGTATCGTCCGGCCCTCTGGCTCGGTCCGGCTTTGAGTCGGACGCTGGCAAACGGGTTCCGGCGTTTTTACGAGGCCGGGAGCGTCGACGTCGTCGTCCCGGTGCCTCTTTTCCGGCGGAGGGAGAAGGAACGGGGTTTCAACCAAGCCCGGGTTCTGGCCGCCGCCCTGGCCCGCGACCTGAAAGTGCCGGTCGCGGCCCGGGCCCTGGTCCGGCGCCGGGATACCGCTACCCAGGCCCTGTTGCCGCGCTCCTCCCGGCCGGGAAACGTCCGGGGTGCCTTCGCGGTCCGCCGTTCCCGAGCGGTCCGGGGGCGCCGGGTTCTTTTGATCGACGACGTCATGACCACCGGCGCCACCCTTTCGGAGTGTGCCGGGGTCCTGGCGGCGGCCGGCGCCGCGCAAGTGGACGTGCTGACCCTGGCCCGGGCGGTATGAAGAACCGAAGCGAAAACGGGAGCATTCGTCTCCAGACCTACCTGGCCCGGGCCGGGATCTCTTCCCGCCGCCGTTCGGAAGAGCTCATCCTCGCGGGCCGGGTGGCGGTCAACGGCGCCGTCGCCGCCCGCCTGGGCACGCGCATCGTTCCGGGGCGCGACCGGGTTACGGTGAACGGGAAAGAGACGGCTCCGGAGGGGAAACGCTATATTGTCCTCAATAAGCCGGCGGGCTACATTTGTTCTCTGGCCGACGGGCACGGGCGTCCGCTGGTGACCGAACTTCTCGGTTCCGTTCCCGAAAGAATTTTTCCGGTCGGCCGGCTCGATCTCGATTCCGAAGGGTTGCTGCTGCTGACCAACGACGGCGCCTTCTGCCACCTCATGACCCACCCGCGCCATCGGGTGGAAAAAACGTATCGGGTCTCTCTGGCCCGCGCGGCGGACCCCCTCCAGGTGGAGCGGCTGCGGGGGGGCGTCGATATCGGGGACGGTCGCCCCCCCGCCGCGGCGAAGGTCCGTCGCCTCGGGCCCCGGAAGCTGGAAATCGTCATCGGAGAAGGCCGGAAGCGCCAGGTCCGGAGAATGGTGGAAGCGGTCGGGAACCGGGTCGAAGTTCTGAAAAGGACGTCCGTCGGCCCCCTCCGTTTGGAACGACTCCGCCCGGGCGGCTGGAGGGACCTGACCCGCGGGGAAATCGAAAGTCTTGAACGCTGCGCCGGCGCGATCGCGTCCGGAAAAAACGAATAGGGAAGGGAGGATTGGAATGGACTTCTCCAAATTTACCTTGAAATCGCAACAGGCGCTGCAAGCGGCGCAGACTTTGGCATCGGATCGGGACCAGCAGGAGATATCCCCCGCCCACCTTCTCCTCGCCCTGCTCGAGGACCAGGAGGGGATCACCCGTCCGATATTTCAGAAGTTGGCCGTCAATCTTCCCTCGATCGCCGAAGCGCTGGGCGAAGATATCGAAAAGATCCCCAAGGTTTACGGGGGAGCGCCGCGGGCCCCGTATCTCTCCGGGGAGTTGAACGCCGTTCTAAACCAGGCCTGGAAAGAAGCCAAAGCCCTTAAAGACGAATATTTAAGCGTCGAGCACATCCTTCTGGCCCTGGCCGAGTCCGACGCCGGGGCCGGGAAGCTTTTGCGGGAACGGGGGGTGACCAGGGAGTCCGTCCTGGAAGCATTGAGAGAAATTCGTGGGAGCCAGCGGGTGGTCGACCAGAACCCGGAGGAGAAATATCAGGCCTTGACCCGGTTCGCCCGGGATCTCACCGACCTCGCCCGAAAGGGAAAGCTCGATCCCGTCATCGGCCGGGACGAGGAGATCCGCCGCGTGGTCCAGGTCCTGTCCCGCCGCACCAAGAACAACCCCGTGCTGATCGGCGAACCGGGAGTCGGGAAAACCGCCATTGCCGAGGGCCTGGCCCAGAGAATCGTGGCCGGAGACGTTCCCGAAGGTTTGAAGAACAAGCGGCTGTTGGCCCTGGATATCGGAGCCTTGATCGCCGGCGCCAAATACCGGGGCGAATTCGAAGACCGCCTCAAGGCGGTGTTAAAGGAGATCGGCGAGTCCGATGGGGAGATCGTGCTTTTCATCGACGAGATGCACACCATCGTGGGCGCGGGCGCGGCGGAAGGGGCGATGGACGCTTCCAACATGCTCAAGCCCGCCCTGGCGCGGGGAGAACTGCGCTGCATCGGTTCGACCACGCTCAACGAGTACCGCAAGTACGTGGAAAAGGACGCCGCCCTGGAACGGCGCTTTCAGCCGGTCCTGGTGGGGGAGCCTTCGGTGGAGGCGACCATAGCCATCCTCCGGGGACTGAAGGAACGTTACGAGGCTCACCACGGAGTGAGGATAACCGATCCTGCCCTGGTGGCTGCCGCGACCCTGGCCAACCGCTATATCGCCGACCGGTTCCTCCCGGACAAGGCGATCGATCTGGTCGACGAGGCGGCTTCCCGGCTCAAGATCGAAATCGATTCCATGCCCGTCGAAATCGACGAAGTCGAGCGACGGCTCATGCAGCTGGAGATAGAGAAACAGGCGCTGAAAAAGGAGAAAGACCCATCCAGCAAGGAACGTTTGAAGAAACTCGACGAGCAACTTTCCAACCTCAAGGAAAAGAGCGCCGGGCTCAAGGCCCATTGGCAGAACGAAAAAAAGGCGCTGGACGGGATACGCACCCTTCTGGAACGGCTGGATTCCCTCAAGAGCGAGGAAGAACGGGCGGAACGGGCCGGCGATTTCGAGAAAGCCGCCCAGCTCAAGTACGGTGAAAAAATCGAAATCGGCAAGAAACTGCAGGAAAGCCGCGAAGAGTTGGCATCCCTTCAGAAAGACCGGCGGATGCTGAAAGAGGAAGTCACCGAGAACGATATCGCCCATGTCATCGCCGCCTGGACGGGGATTCCGGTTCACAGCCTCCTCGAGGGAGAGACCGAGAAGCTGATCAAGATGGAAGATCGCCTCCACCAGAGGGTGGTCGGGCAGGATGAAGCCGTCCGGGCGGTTTCGGACGCCATCCGTCGGGGCCGGGTGGGGATGTCCGATCCGGACAAGCCGGTGGGTTCGTTCATTTTTCTGGGTCCCACCGGGGTGGGGAAAACCGAGCTGGCGAAAGCCCTGGCCGAGTTCCTCTTCGACGACGAACGGTCCATGGTGCGGCTCGATATGTCCGAATATCAGGAGAAACACACGGTTTCGAGACTGATAGGCGCTCCTCCCGGTTACGTCGGCTACGAGGAAGGAGGGCAGCTGACCGAGGCGGTCCGGCGTCATCCCTATACCGTGGTCCTGCTCGATGAGATAGAAAAGGCCCACCCCGAGGTCTTTAACGCCCTGCTCCAGGTTCTCGACGACGGCCGTCTTACCGACGGGCAGGGCCGGGTGGTCAATTTCAAGAACACGGTCCTGATCATGACCTCGAATATCGGATCGCCCGTGATTCAGGAATACGCCGGAGCCGACCGGGAAAAGATGAGGGAGAAGGTGCTGGAGATCTTGAGGGCGCATTTCCGCCCCGAGTTTCTCAATCGGGTGGACGAGGTCATCATCTTCAACGGTCTCGACCTGGAACAGATCAAGGCCATCGTGGATCTCCAGGTCGAGGAACTCCGAAAAAGGCTGAGCGACCGGAAAATGGAGATTTCGGTCACCGAGAAGGCCAGGGAATATCTTGCCCGCACCGGCTACGATCCGGCCTACGGCGCCCGGCCCCTCAAGCGGGTCATCCAGCGCCAGCTCGAAAATCCCCTGGCCATGAAGATACTGGAGGGGGAGTTTGCAGAGGGAGCGAAGATTGTGGCCGATTTCGATCCCCAAGGGGATCGGATCGAGTTTTCCCTGGGGTGATCGGTCCCCGGGGTTCGTCCCCGTTTCGGGAAAATGCGGGGAGGCCTCGGTGCGCTCGCCCGGCGGAAGGCGGAAGAAGGATGATAACGGCGCTTCAACGGGATGCCATCGTTGCCGTCGTCCTCGCGTCGGCGGTCTTTGCGGTTTTTTCTCCGACCGTCACGGGAAGGTTTCTCAACTGGGACGACGATCGCAATGTGGTCTATTGCCCTCCGGTTCGTTCTCTCGACCGCGGGTTCGTCGCCTGGAGCTTCACCAACTACCGGGTCGGGGATTTCAAACCCCTCACCTGGTTCAGCTACGCCTTCGATTACCGTTTCTGGGGGCTCAACCCGGTCGGGTACCGGCTGGGGAATCTTCTCCTGCACGCCGCCGCCGCCTTGGCCGTATACCGTCTGTTCCGTACGGCGGCTTCGCCGCCGATCCCGCCGGCTGCGGCGTGTTTAGGCGCATTGTTCTGGGCGGTTCATCCGCTGCGGCTGGAGAGCGTGGCTTGGATCAGCGACCGTAAGGGGTTGTTGTGCGGTTTCTTCTATCTTCTGGCCCTGCTTTCGTGGCTGGGCAACCGACGCCTACGTCCCGGCTGGTATCGGCGGACCCTCCTTTTCACGGTGCTCGCGCTTCTGTCCAAACCGGTCGCGGCCACGATTCCCGTCGCCCTGGCCGCCCTGGAACTGTTGCCGGGCCGGCGGCTCTCTCCCCGGCGCCTCGCGGCCGGACTCGCGCCCCTGGCCGCGCTCGCCGCTGTCACGGGGTTGCTCGCTTTGTACGGCCAGAGCCGGGGAGGCGCCTTGGCCGGATGGGGCTCAGCCGGCCTGGGCTCCCGTTTGATCTGGGGAGCGGAGGGAATAGTCCTATACCCCTATCTCCTGATCTTCCCCTGGAGAATCTCTTCGTCGTTTCCGATTCCCCCGATCGAGGGGGCGGCGTTGATCGCGGCGGCGGCGCTCTTCAGCGGCCTTCTCGTTTTCGCGTTCCGACTCCACGGGAAAAATCCGGCGCCGTTGGCGTGGCTCGTCTTTTACCTGGGGGCGATCTTCCCCTTCTGCGGGATTTTCCCGACCGGCCTGGTGACCGCCGCCGCTCGCTACGCCTACGTTCCGGGCGTGGCCCTGGCCGGGTTCGCGGCCACGGTTTTTCTGGGTCGGCATCCGCGCCGGGGGGCGGTGGCGGCGGCGGGTACGGCCGTCGCAGTTCTGGGAATATACACGTTCCTCTCCGGTTTTTACTGGCGGGACTCCCTGGCCCTGTGGAGCCGCGCGGCCCGCGTTTCGCCGGGGTCGCTCCCGGCCCGGGCTCATTACGGGGAAGTGCTTTACGAGCGAGGTTGCCCGGAACCGGCCTCGCGCGAGTTGTACCGCGCGCTGGAGCTTTTTCGGGAAACGCCGCTCCCGGCTCCGGGTGTCGGCCTGGCCGTGATCACCAACCTGAGCCAGGCGCTCATGCGGATGGAACGTTATTCCCAGGCCGAAGCGGTGCTGGCTCCGGCGGTACGGGAGAGTCCCGGTTGGCTGCTTCACTCGCTGTACGCTTCTCTCTCCCGCCGGCAAGGGCGCATCGAGCCGGCTCGTCGGCATTACCGCCTGGCTCTGGCGGGGAATCCGCTCTGGATACCGGCGCTCTGCGAACTCGGGCTTATGGAAGCTCAGAGCGGCGATCCGGCGGCGGCCGCGCGTTATTACCGGCGGGCACTCCTCCTCTCTCCTCGCAGCCCCCGCGCCCGCTATTACCTGGCGCTGCTGCGGCTCGACCAGGGAGATCCGGCGTCAGCCCAAGCGATCCTGGAGCCCCTGCGCCGCGAATATCCTTCGAGCCAGTGGCTGGCCCGGGCCGCGGCGGCGGCCGCCGCCGCCGGAAACGGAGCGCCCCCCCTCTTCGAGCCTCCCCCGCCCGGTTTTCCCAAGGAGCCGGATATCCCCTTTTTCGCGCCGGGAGAGCAGGGAGCCGGTGCGATCGCCCTCGCTCCCTGATCCGGTCCGTCGTTCAGCCGGCTTCCGCCGGTTCCGGAGCCGGCAGCATCGCCCCCTGCTGACGCCGCAGCACTTCCCCGGAAATAAGTATCCGCAGTCTGGTGCTGTCGAGTATTCCGGCGGCTTTCATGCTCCGGCGGTCTTCCACTACCGCCAGGCGGTCGAAATGAAGCTGGTCCATCAACTCCATGGCTTCCTTGAGAGGGGTGTCCACCGTCACGACTTCGGTTACCGGCAGCATCACGTCGCCCGCGAGGAGCCAATCCCAGCATTCATGGCTCCCCATCACCTCTTTCAACCCCTCGAGGGTGATCAGGCCCACGATTTTCCCCGCGCGGTCGGTGACGGGAAGCGACGTGGCGGCATGGGTGGTGAATTCCTGGACGACTCGATTGATGCTGTCGTGTTCGACGATGGTGGGGGCATCGCGGTCCATGGCCTTTCCGGCGGTCATCTCCGCGATAACGTCATCCTGGGTGATGTCGCGCCCGGCCTCGTCCGCCGCGCGAATCGCGAATTTGACCATGGAAGGCCCGATGACCTGGACGATCAGGGTCGTGGCCGTGACCGCGGAGATGATCATATCGCCCAGGCTGAGGCCTTCTCCGGCGGGGATCTCGCCCAAATGGTGGGCGGCCATGATCGAAAGACCCACCGCCACCCCGCCCTGGGCGAAGAGACCGTAGCCGCAGTACCGCGTGACCGTGGGTGGAGCCTGAGAAACGTATCCCCCCAGCCTCGCGCCGTAGAGCTTGCCCAAGCTGCGGGCGACTACGTACACGGCGATAACCAGCCAGAACCATCCGGGCATCTCCCCGATCCCGAGCCGCGCTCCGACCAGGACGAAAAAGATGACATAGATCGGTTTGGAGAGCATTTGGATCAGGGAAAACAACTCTTCGCTGCGGCGGGGGGCGAGGTTGGTCAGCGTCACTCCCAGGGCCATGGTGGCCAGGATGATGTCCATCCCCGATACCGAGGAAATGCCGATGACCAGGAGCAGGATGGCCAGGGCCAACACCAGGGTCTGCTCCTTCCTTCTCAGCCAGCGGAGCAGGGGGTTGAGGAAAAAGCCCATCCCCACCCCCAGGGCGATCGCCCCGAACAGCTCGACCGCGATCCGCCCCGCCACCGCCTGCAGCGAGACCTCCCCGCCGGTGAGAATCGAGGCGATCGAGGTTCCGAATCCGTATAAGGTCATGGCCAGGGCGTCGTCGAGAGCCACGATCGCCACCAGAGAGGTGGTCAGTATCCCCCGGGATCGGTATTCCCAGAGAACGTCGATGGTCGAGGCCGGGTCGGTGGCCGAGGAGATGGACCCGAAAACGATACCCGAAGCCACGGCCAGGGGCAGGTTCCCGAGGAAATGCCAGCAGAGAAGCGTCACCGGAATGCCGACCAGGAGAAACGCCCCCATGCCTTCCCCGACGAGAATCGCGGAGAACTGCCGGCCGTATTTCCGGAAGGTGGCCCCGTGAAGTTCGCCGCCCACCAGAAAACCGATCAAGCCCAGGGCGAAGAGGTTGAAGGTTCCCAGGGTGGCGATGGAGTCGTCGTTGATCAGCCCTATTCCGCTCTTCCCGATCAGGACCCCGATGGCGATGTATCCGACGACCTGGGGAATCCGCAACAGCTGGAAAAGCCTCGCTCCCAGGATGCCGCCGAAAGCCCCGATTCCGAGCAGAGCCAGGATGTCGAGATCGAAAATACTCATGAAACGTCTTCTTCGGCCACAATCCGATAGATTTCCTCGGAGGATTCCGCGGTCAGGATCCGCTCGCGGAAATCCCGGCGCCTGAGTCTGGCGCCGAGCGCGGCCAGGGTCTGCAGATAATCGGAGTGTTGGTTTTTTCCGGCCGCGATCATGCAGATGATCCGGACCGGCGTGGAGTCGAGCGAAGTATAGTCGGGAATATCGCGCTTATTGACGCCCATGGCCATGACCAATTTGGTAACCGAGGGAATCCGGACATGGGGAATTCCGATCCCGCCGCCGATTCCGGTGCTCATCAGTTCTTCCCGGTGGAAGATCCCTTCGGCCAGCGCCGCGCGGTCCTTGATGTCCGTGGTGTCGACGATGGCGTCGATCAGCAGGTCCAGGGCTTCTTTTTTCCCGGAGACGTCGATGATCAGGATCCGAGCCGGGTTGAGTATGGTGCTCAGATCGACCGGGTAGGCCGGGGGGGGCTTTCCCGCCGCCAGTTTTTCGTCCAGCCATTGGTTGATCCTGGACCGCTTGAAGCGCCATGAATTCCCCAGCTTGCCGGCGGGGATGTCCCCTCTTTGCGCCCAGTCGTACACGGTCCGTTCGGAGACCCGTAAGAGCCGGGCGACTTCTTCGATAGTCATTATTTCTTCTTCCATAAGCCGTCTTCCCCGTAGAGTTGACTCCCGGTCGACGGATCGCCTTCCGCTCCGGTCGTTTCCGGGAAGAAAACACAACCGTTGGCAAATTATGCTACCCGATGTCAATAAGTGCCAGGAAAATCATATAAATTACAAAATGAGTCGGTCGGATATTTGAGGTGAACGATCGGGGAAAGTGAAGTAAAATATTTATTTAATGAGGTTCAGGGGTCCGGACGCGCCGGTTCCCGGACGCCAACCGAAAAGGGAGAAACGATGACCCCGGAAAGGTCGGTCGGGGATATTGAATACCCCTGTCGATGGGGTTACACTCTCATCGGGGAAAACCGGGATACGCTTTGCCGCGCGGCCCGCGCCGCCGCCGGGGGGAGAGAATGTTTCCTCTCTCCCGGGCGCCGCAGTTCCGGGGGCAAGTACTGTTCCTGTTACCTGGAACTCGATGTGGGGACGGAAGCGGAGCGTAGCGAAATTTACGAACGCCTTCAGGCCGATCCCGCGGTGCGGGTAATACTCTGAAATGGGAATGAAACGAAGCCGAAACCCGGTTGCCGGGAACGTGGTTCAGGAGAAGGACGGACCCGCCTTCATTTTCGCCCTCTCCGCGGCCGCCTGCTTGATTCTTCACCTGGTCGTCTCGAATATCAGCGGCGAACCTACGCCCCTTCCCGAGCCGCAGACCTGGCTGTTTATCCTGGCCCGGTTGGCGCTGGTGGCGTCCGCGCTTCTGATCCTTATGGCCGCCTTTACCCTGGCGGGATCCGGAAGGGGCGCTCGTTCGGCTTCTCCGGCCCCCCCGGCGGTCGAGCCCCAGCCCCCCCCGATGCCGCCCGTCTCCGCTCCGGCGCCGTTCCTGGAATATATCCTGGATTATTCGCCCCTGATTTCGATCCAGGTCTCTCGGCAGGGAACGGTGGGACGCATCAGCCGTACGCTGGCCAATCTTCTCGGCACCCGGGCGGGAACGGTCGAAGGCGGCGACGCCGCCGAGCTGGTCGATTCCGAGGAACGCCCGGCGTTTCGGCAATATTTGGACGGGCATCTTTCCGGAGCGGTTACTCCCGGCCTGGAAGCGACGATCGCCACCCCCGCCGGCGCCCGGAAAGTAGTGTTCGCCGAGCGGCATCTGCCAATTCCGCAGGGTGGACTCAGTCCGGACATCCTTCTCGTAGGCATCGAAGTCACCGAACTCCGGCAGCTGGAGGCGGAAAACGACCGTCTCCGGGGGCGCCTGCAGCAGGCCGCGCTCATGGAGGAACTGGGCCTGATCGCCGGGGGCGTGGCCCACGACATCAAGAACATCATCAATCCGGTCATCGGCTACCCCGATTACATCCTGCAATCTCTGCCCCCGGATTCGGACCTTCGGCAACCGCTGACCAAAGTCAGGGATTCCGCGCGTAAGACGCTGGAGGTTATTCTCAATTTCCTGGCCCTGGCGCGCCGCGGCCGCTTCGAGCCGGTGTCTTACAACTTGAACAACGTGATCGACAAGTTCGTCGCTTCCCCGGAAGCGTCGGTACTCAAGGATCGGTTTCCAGGAGTGAAGCTGATCGTCGATCTCGATCCCGGCATCCCCGAACTGGAGGGGGTTCCCGCTCAGTTGAACAACGCCGTCATGAACCTGGTCAGAAACGCGTTCGAGGCGGTCGAGCAGGGGAGGGTGACCGTCTCCACTACGCAGAGGGAATTGGAGTTTCCGGTCAAGGGGTATCAGCAGATTCCCCGGGGGACGTACGTGGTTCTGACGGTCGCCGACGAAGGCAAGGGAATGTCCGAGGAGCACCTGGGGCATCTCTTCGAGGCGTTTTTCTCCAAGAAGGAGATGGGGCAATCCGGTTCCGGATTGGGATTGGCGGTGGTGGCGGGAATCGTCCAGGACCACCGGGGCTACCTGGACGTCAAATCCCGCGAAGGCGAGGGGACCACGTTTTCGATATATTTCCCCGCCCCCCGTATGGAACGGGCGGACCGGGGAAAAGAGGAGGATCTGCCTCTGGCCCTGGCGGCGGCGGCCGACTATGAAACCAGATTCCAAGCCAAGAACCTGCTCGGCCGGATCGGCTACCGGGTCGTGGCCGCGTCCAGTGTGGAAGAAGGTTCGCGCAAGGTCGCCGGGGAAAACCCGCAGGTGGTTCTGGTTGATATTTCGGGCTTGGAGCACGGCCGGATCGAGGAAGCTGTTCGTTCCATGCGGCGGCTGGTGGAATCTGGGGGCGCGCTGCTTCTGGCGGGAACGCTCCCTCCGGGAATGGAGGATCTGGAAAAAATCAGGCTGTCGTTGCCGCTCGATCGCGCCGAACTGGAAGGGCGGCTGCGGGGCCAGATGGGAAAGGTCGACGAAAGCGGATGAACGGTAAGAACTACTACGCCGTCCTGGGCGTGGATAAAGGCGCCACCCCGGATCAGATCAAGAAGGCGTATCGTAAACTGGCCAAAAGCTGCCATCCCGACACCCACCCCGGCGACCCGGCCGCGGAGGAAAAGTTCAAGGAAGTTTCCGAAGCGTACGAGATTCTGGGGGACGAGAAAAAACGCCGCCAATACGATCAGATGCAGGCCGCTTTTTCTCAGGGTTTCAGGCCGGGGGGCTTCGATTTTTCCGGTTCGGGAGTGAATTTCGAGGACCTCTTCGGGGGTGCTTCCGAACGAGGAGGGACCGGGGGATACACCTACGCCGATCTGGGAGGGCTGGGGGGGCTCGGGGATATTTTCAGCCAGTTCATGGATCTCGGCGGCCATATCCGCCAGGAACGGGCTCATGTCCCCGAACGCGGCCACGACATCAGCGCCCAAGTGACCCTTCCCCTGGATAAGGCCCTCAAGGGAGGAAAAGTCAGACTCACGGTCAAAAGGAACGAGACCTGCCCCTCCTGTGGGGGCAGCGCCGCCGCCGCCGGGACCCGGCCCGAGGTCTGCCCCGAATGCGGGGGTAGAGGGAGAGTGGTCATCCCCCAGGGGAATATCGCGGTGGCGCGGCCGTGTCCCCGCTGTTACGGCCGGGGGGAGATAATCTCCAAACCGTGCCCGGAATGCTCCGGCACCGGATCCGTGCAGGCTACCCGGAAATTTTCGGTGAAGATCCCCGCCGGGGTCCGGGACCGCCAGATCATCAGGCTGCCCGGCCAGGGCGACCCCGGCGCGGCCGGCGGCCCCCCCGGAGATATCATCATTCATGTCCTGCTTCTGCCGGACAGCCGCTACCGCCGGACCGGGGACGACCTCCGCGCTTCGGTCAGTATCGATTTCCCCACGGCCGTCCTGGGAGGGAAGGTTCCGGTAACGACGCCCGCGGGCCCGGTACAGATGACCGTTCCCCCCGGAACCCAGCCGGGGACCGTTCTCAGGCTCAAGGGGCGCGGGGCGCCGATCCCCGGCGGAAAGGGGCGGGGGGACCTTCTGGTCGCGGTCAACGTCACCGTTCCCAAACATCCCACCCCCGAGCAGAAGGAGATGCTGGACAAGCTCAGGGTCCCGCCTTCCTGAGGGCGGCCCTACCGAATATTTCCGGAGTTTCGGGGCCGTTCCGGCGCTCCGGATATTCCCTCCTCCGCATGCCGCAGTTGCGGTTTGACAGCACCTACCCTCTTTGCTAGTATCCCCGCTTCCGGTGGGAACCTAGTCATGGCCAAGACCGATTACAAACAGTCGCTGAACCTTCCCCGGACCGCTTTCGGCATGCGCGCCAACCTCTCCGAAAAGGAACCGGCATACCTGGAGCGCTGGGAAAAAGCGGATCTGTACGGGAAGATCCGCCGCGCCCGCGCCGGCGCTCCCCGTTATGTCCTTCACGACGGCCCCCCGTATCCCACCGGCAACCTGCATATCGGAACCGGGATGAACAAGATCCTCAAAGACGTCATCGTCCGTTTCCGGACCATGAGCGGGTTCGACTGCCCGTTTATTCCCGGATGGGACTGTCACGGACTTCCCATCGAGCACAAGGTGATGACCGGCCTCGGGCCCAAGGCGGCGCGGATGTCGGCCGGCGAGATCCGGGAGCGATGCCTCGCCTTCGCCCTCGATTTCGTCGACACCAACCGCCGCCAGTTCAAGCGGTTGGGCTGCCTGGGGCGGTGGGACGAACCTTATTTGACCATAAATCCCGGCTACGAGGCCGGGGTTATCGAGGTGTTCGCCAAGTTGGTGGAAAACGGGTACGTGTACCGCCAGCTCAAGCCCATCCACTGGTGCCCGTCCTGCCGGACCGCGCTGGCCGAAGCCGAGTTGGAATACCGCGACCGGGACGACGTCTCCATCCACGTCGGGTTCGAGCTGGAAGCCGCGTCAGTGCAGAATCTTCGAGAGTCGGGAGGGGAATTGAAATCGCTGGCGGGAGCGGTCGTGCTGATCTGGACCACCACCCCCTGGACCCTCCCCGCCAACCGGGCGGTAGCGGTCAACCCCGGATTCAACTACGTCTTGGCGGTTCCCGGGAACTCGGAATCCGAGGACGCGCGGCCGGCGATCGTGGCCCTCGAAACCCTGGAAAGGACGGCTGCGGCGCTGGGGTGGAAGCAATATCGGGTAGTGGGCCGGATTCCCGGGGAGAAACTGACGGAACTCGCGTATCGGCATCCTTTTTCGGAGACCGCTTGTCCGATCGTGCCGGCCGGATACGTAACCTCGGACGAAGGCACCGGATGCGTGCATACCGCTCCCGGCCACGGTACCGACGATTACCTGACCGGGGTCCGTTTCGGGTTGGAAGTGGCCAGTCCCGTCGATGAAGAGGGGCGGTTCACCGCCGACGCCGGCGGTTTTCTGGAAGGGAAGGAAGTTTTTCAGGCCAACGCCGCGATCGTGGAAAAGCTGTCCGAACTTGGGGCCCTGTGGGGGACGGGAAGGATCGCGCACTCCTATCCTCATTGCTGGAGGTGCCATCGACCCGTGATTTTCCGGGCGACCCGGCAGTGGTTCGTTTCCCTGGAACACCGGGAATTACGGAATGCGGCCCTGGCCGAAGTCGATCGAGTGAATTGGGTGCCCGAATGGGGGATCAACCGCATCCGGGGCATGATCGAACAGAGGCCCGACTGGTGTATTTCCCGTCAACGCAACTGGGGGATTCCGATACCCGCGTTTTACTGCGAAAACTGCGGGCTGGAACTGCTGGATCCCGGCGTCGTCAGGAAGGTCGCGGCCATGTTCGAACGGGAGGGAGCGGACTCCTGGTTCCGGAAACCGGCTTCGGAGATAGTGGGCGCCGCCGCGGTCTGTTCCCGGTGCGGCGGGAAGAATTTCCGCAAGGAAAACGATATTTTCGACGTCTGGTTCGAATCGGGCTCGTCCCACCGCTCGGTCCTCATGCGCGAAGCCGGTCTCTCCTTTCCCGCGGACCTGTATCTGGAGGGAAGCGACCAGCACCGGGGCTGGTTTCAGCTCTCCCTGCTTCTCTCCACCGCCGCCGAGGGGAAGGCGCCGTTCAAGGCCGTGCTTACCCACGGGTTCGTCGTCGACGAGAACGGGGAAAAAATGTCGAAATCGCGGGGTAACTTCATCTCCGTGGACGGGGCGATAGAAAAGTACCCGGCCGACATTCTCCGTCTCTGGTTTTCGTCGGTCGATTACCGCAAGGACATCAATGTTTCCCTGGATCTGATCGGGAAAACCGAGGACGCTTACCGGAAAATCCGCAACACCTTCCGCCACGCCCTGGGAAACATTGCCGGGTTCGATCCCCGCCGCGACCTTCTGGCCCGCGAGCGGATGGAAGAAGTGGACCGCTGGATCATGCTCGAGGCGGCCAAACTTCGCGACCGGGTGACCGAGGCCTATTCCGCCTTCGAATTTCACCGCGTCTATCGCGATATTCATAATTTCTGCGTCGTGCAGATGTCGTCCATCTACCTTGATGTTCTCAAGGACACCCTCTATACTTTTCCCGCCGATTCCCGGCCGCGGCGTTCCTGCCAGAGCGCTCTTTGGAGGGTGACGGACCTGCTGGCCCGGTTGCTGGCGCCCGTTCTTTGTTTTACCGCCGAAGAGGTTTGGGAAACGCTGCATGCCGACTCCGCCGTCCTCGAGAGCGTCCATCTGGCTCCGTGGCCCGGGACCATGGAGGAATGGAAGGACCCGGAACTGGAGCAGACGTGGGAGCGCCTTCTCCGGGTCCGGGAAGAGGTGCTCAAGGCACTGGAAGGGGAGCGGGCGGCGGGAAAGATAGGAAACTCCCTCGATGCCCGGGTAAGCATCGGTGCCGAGGGGGATGAGGAAGAATGGCTGAGGCCGTATCTGAGCATTCTTCCCCAACTTTGCATAGTGTCGGAAGCGGAGCTGGTTGCTCCCGGCGAAACACGGGTGGGTATTTCCCCGGCGCGGGGGCGCAAGTGCGTCCGCTGTTGGAAATATTCGGAAACGGTGGGCGTCGATCCCGGTCATCCGCTCATCTGCGCGCAGTGCGTCGAACACATTTCCGTTTGAATGAAGAACGTCCTTACGGCAAGGGGGTGGAAGTGAAGAACAACCAACTGAAAAAGGAACAGATGGAGCAATACCGGGAGAAACTGCTCGAGCTCCGTCACCGTCTCACCGGCGATCTCAGCCGGCTCCAGGATTCGTCCTCGAACCGCCAGGCCTGGGAAGAAGTCGGCGGCCGCAGCTCCGATGAGGCCGACAAAGCCGACGCCGATTATTCCCGGAGTTTCAATTTCAACATGGTTTCCAACAAGCAGGAGATGCTCTGGGAAATCGATGGGGCGCTGGATCGGATCGAAGAGGGAAGCTACGGCGAATGCGAATCCTGCGGGGTGCGGATACCGCTGAAGCGCCTGAACGCCAAACCGTTCGCCCGTTACTGCATCAAATGCGCCGAAAAGCTTGAAGAAGAAGGCCTGCGCTGAATGGCGGGACTGATCGCTTTCGTCTGCGTGTTCTGCCTGGATCAGGTCTGTAAATGGTTGGCCGTGGCCAACCTGGCTCCGGGGCGTCCACTGAGCGTCGTTCCGGGTTTTTTTAACCTGACGCTGGTCTATAACCGGGGAGGGGCATTCGGGCTTTTTCCCGGGAAGGCCGGAGTCTTCATCGTGCTCTCCCTGGTCATTATCGGCGTTCTGCTCGTCTGCTATCGCAGGATATTCGCCCGGGGGCGGATGTTCCAGGTCTGCGCCGGGCTGATTCTGGGAGGAGCGGTGGGAAACCTGCTGGACCGCTTTCACCACGCCCACGTGATCGACTTTCTCGATTTCTACCTCGGGAAAAGGCACTGGCCCGCCTTCAATATCGCGGACTCCGCCATCTGCGTCGGCGTCGGCCTGCTGATCGTACTGTCCATGGCCGGGAAGGACCGGGTGCGCCGTCCGCAGTCGGCCCCGGGGGCCCCCGCCGGGGAAGGAAACGGGAACGGCTGACATGTGCCCGACGCTTTTCCATCTCGGTCCGCTTCCCATACATTCCTACGGCGTGCTTCTGGGCGCCGCCTTCGTTATCGGGGTTTTCCTGGCCATGCGCCGGGCTCCGGGGATGGGGGTGCAGCCGCAGGTGATATCGGACCTGGCGTTGTATATCCTCCTGGGGATCGTCGTGGGCGCCCGGCTGCTGCATGTGCTGTCCGACTGGGAATATTACCGGATGCACCCCTTCAGCGCGGTCAAGGTCTGGGAAGGGGGTTTGGCTTTTCATGGGGGCCTGATCGGAGCGGTGGCGATTTCGATCTGGTACCTGCGCCGCCGGGGGATTTCTCCGTGGCGGGTGGGAGACGTCATCGTTCCCTCGGTCGCCCTGGGTCACGCCATCGGTCGGCTGGGGTGTTTTCTCAACGGTTGCTGCTACGGGCCCGTCTCCGGGCTTTCCTGGGCGGTCCGTTTCCCCGGGGGCAGCCTGGCTTCGCAACAGCACTACGCCGAGGGCCTCCTGGAGAGCCCGGGGAGCGCCTCCCTGCCGGTTCTGCCCACCCAGCTGATTTCGGCGGCGGTCCTGGTCGCGATTTTCCTTATCCTCCTGCGCCTCACCCGGGCGGCCACCTTTCCCGGGGAAGTGTTCTGGTCCTACGGCATCCTCTATGGCGTCGCCCGTTTTCTGCTGGAACTGATACGGGGAGACACTCCCCCCGTCCTCGGGCCGTTTTCGCTCTATCAGGTGATCAGCGCCGGCATCTTTTTGTTCTCCGCGGTCATGCTCGCCGTCCTCCGAGCCCGGGGCCGGGAAGATCCTCCCCGGCGGATATACAGCCGGCCCTCTTCCGGCCATGCCCGAAAAGTTTGAATTCAGGGTCGCGGGCCCCGAGACGGAAACCCGCCTCGACGTCTTTGTCGGGCGCCGGGTGCCCGATCTTTCCCGGTCGCGGGGGAAACGGCTGATCGCGGCCTCGCTGGTGACGGTCGACGGGGCCCCCCGTCCCCCCGATTACCCGGTCAAAGAGAACGAGCTGATCGCGGTCGAAGTCCCCGATCCGGCGCCGGAATACCCGCAACCGGAAAAGATCGACCTCGACGTCATCTTCGAAGACTCCGAGATAGCGGTCGTCAACAAACCGGCCGGCCTCGCCGTCCATCCCGCGCGGGCGGGGCAGGGGGGGACGTTGGTGAACGCTCTCGTCCAGCGCTATCCCGATCTCCCCTGCGGGGGCGGAGAAGATCGACCCGGCGTGGTTCACCGCCTGGACCGGGACACTTCCGGCGTCATGATCGTGGCCAAAACCGAAGCCAGCCGCCGGATACTTTCCGACCAGTTCCGGGGGCGCCGCGTCGCCAAGGAATATCGAGTCCTGGCGGCCGGGCATCCCGGGCTTCCGGAGGGGGAGATCTCCCTGCCTCTGGGGCCGCACCCGCGCCGCCACAATCGGCGCGTCGTCCGGAATGAGGGCGGGAAACCGGCGTTGACCCGCTACCGGGTCCTGGAGGAGTTCCGGGAAGCGTCGTATCTTTCGGTCCGGATTGAGACGGGAAGGACCCACCAGATCCGGGTGCACCTCGCCCACCTGGGCTGCCCCGTCCTGGGCGACGACGAATACGGTCGGTCCGCCGGCCGCCTGGCCCGCTCGGCGGGGGTCTCCCGGCAGATGCTGCACGCCCTGCGCCTGGAAATCGACCATCCCCTGAGTTCCCGGAGAATGTCCTTCGAGGTCCCGATCCCGTCGGATATGGCCGGGGTTCTGGAGTATTTCCGCGGGAGGGAAGCGGCGGACTGACGCCGGGGCGTTTCCCGGCCGGGACGCGACGGGAGGGGAGGGAGGGTCAGGCGTTATCCCCGACCGCGGCGCCGGCCCGGTCGAGAATGCTCTCCAGCGGAGCCAGGCGCCCCGGGCCCTCGCTCCCGCAGGCCAGCCGGCCCTCCCCGGGCCCGACGATCAGAAACCCGCGCCGTCCCAGCCTTTCCAGGTTTTCCTGGACCACGGGGTTGAGGAACATCGCCTCGTTCATGGCGGGCGCGATCACGATCGGAGCGCGCGTGACCAGCAGGAGGCAGAGCAGCGCGTTGTCGGCCAGCCCGGCGGCCGCCCGCCCGATGAAATCCGCCGAGGCCGGCGCCACGATCACGATGTCGGCTTCCGTGCCCAGAGAAATATGCGCGGGCACGGGGTCGGCGGATTCTTCGAAAAGATCCGCGACCACGGCGTTTCCGGAGATGGCTTCAAAGGAAAGGGGGGTGACGAACTCGAGGGCATCGGGGGTCATGACCACGCTGACCTCGGCGGAAAGCCGGCGGAGGCGGCTGGTCAGATCCACCGCCTTGTACGCGGCGATGGAGGACGTGACCCCCAGGACCACGCGTTTGCCCCCGAGCGGATGAGCGGGCCGCTCAGACATCGAGTTCCCCTTCGGGGATGAGGACGACCTTGTCTTCGGCGATTTCTTCCAGGGCGACCAGGGGCGGTTTTTCGTTCTTGGAAACCGGGATTGTCGGCCGGCTGGGGGTCTGAGGGTCGGAGAGCTGCGCCGCCCGCTGGGCGGCCATCAGCACCAGCTGATAGGGGCTGTGGACTTTTTCGATGAACTTTTCCGAAGTCAATTGCTTCATGATCTTCTCCTCTCGGTTATCCCTCGGCGATGGCATCCACGATTCCGGGGTGCCGGTCGACCCGGCAACGCTCGCCGCGGATAATCGCCTTCATGTCCTCGATCGCGGTTTGAAGGTCGTCGTTGACGATGCAGAAGTCGTATTCCGGCAGGAAATCGAGTTCCCGGCGCGCCTGCTCCGAGCGCTTCCGAATGACCTCGGGGCTGTCGGTTCCTCTTCCCTCCAGGCGTTTCCTCAGTTCGCGCAGCGAGGGGGGAAGGATATAGATATACGTGGCCGGGTAGCCCATGTTCTTGACGGAAAGGGCGCCCTGGACGTCGATATCGAGAATGATGTCGTTCCCCTCCGCCAGCTCTTTCTCGATGTATTCCTTGGGGGTGCCGTAGTAGTTCCCGTAGACTTCGGCGTGCTCCAGAAGTTCGCCGCGGTCCCGGCGTTTCTCGAACTCTTCCCGGGAGATGAAAAAGTAATCCCGGCCGTCGATTTCCCCGCGGCGCGGCTCGCGGGTGGTGGCGGAAACCGAGTACTTCAGCCGCTCCTCCAGCTCGAGAACCGCGTCGCAGATGGTGGTTTTCCCGGCGCCGGAAGGAGCCGTCACGATATATAATTCTCCCTTCACTGCTCGCCTTCTCCCTGTGGCTGTTTGGCGGTGTCCATCGTGGGATAATATGCCTCGGGACGGACTCTGGCAAGCTTAACCGGCCCGGAGAGCCGTTGTTTCCCGTTGACTGATCGCATCGGGGATACGACCATCGGCCAGACATGGAGGGCGCATTATGACGCAACCGTTGTATCCGCTGGTCTTCGATCCGATATTCAAGGAGAAACCCTGGGGAGGGTATCGCCTGGCGAGCCGCTACCACAAGCCGTTCCCTCCCCACCTGAAGATCGGAGAATCCTGGGAGATCGCGGACCGGGGGACCGACTCCACCGCCGTCTCCGACGGATTCTACCGGGGGAAGACCCTCCACGACCTCATCGCGGTTCTGGAATACCGGCTGTTGGGGGACCGAATCTGGGCCCGAGGCTGCCGCCGCTTCCCCCTCCTCTTCAAGATGCTCGACGTCGAAGCCCTCCTCTCCGTTCAGGTCCACCCCGGCGACGGGCACGCGCGCGATCATGCCGGCGACGGGGGCAAAACGGAGATGTGGCATATCCTCCAGGCCGACGCCGGCGCTTCCGTCATCTGCGGCCTGCAGGAAGGCGTCGGCGCCCGGAAATTCCGCCGCTACCTCGACGGCGGCCAGGTGGAGAAGATTCTGCGCTATTTCCCGGCGCGCGCCGGGGAGAGTTTTTTCATCCCCTCCGGGAGGGTCCATACCGTCGGGCCTTCCTGCGTGATCGTCGAAGTGCAGCAGAACTCCGATATCACCTACCGGGTGTACGATTGGGGAAGGCTGGGGGTCGACGGCCGCCCCCGGCGGCTTCACGTGGAGGAGGCCTGTTCGGTCATCGACTTCGCCGACGCCGAGGCGCCGGTGCTGGACCCGGTCTGGGAGCGGAAGGGGGACGTCAAGGAAAGCATCCTGGTGGCGTGCCCCGAATTCACGGTCGAACGGTTCGACCTGGAAGGAGACTATGCGGACGAATGCCGGGGGCGCCATTTTCAGGTCCTGACCGGAATCGAAGGGGAAGCGGACCTGGAGGCCGACTGCGCTCCCGGGTTGTCCCGAAAGCTGGAGCCGGGGAGCTTTCTCCTGCTGCCCGCCTACTTGGGCGCATACCGGATCCGGCCGGCGGGAAAATTCTCCTTTTTGAAGAGCTACGTAACCTGAAGGAGCGAGTATGAAGAGCATGACCGGCTACGGCGACTGCCGGGCGCGCGGAAGCGATTTTTCGGTTCAGGTGGAACTGCAGTCCTACAACCACCGTTTTCTGGACATCATGATCAAGGTCCCCCCCGAATACGCCAAGGCCGAGACGCTCCTGCTGGGCGAGTTGAGGCGGCGTTTCGAACGGGGGAGGTTCAATGTGCACGTCTCCGTGCACGTCGCCGCCGCCCGCGCCCGGGGCGGAATCAACCGCGCTCTCGCCGCCAGCTACTGGAAGGAGCTGCAACGCCTGGCCAAGGACCTGCGCCTGCCCGGACTCGATCCCGGCGTCCTGGTCGCGCTCCCGGGGGTGGTGGAGTTCGCGTCGGGCGCCCCCTCGTTCAAGGAGTTTCGGGCGGTCATGGAAGAAGCCCTGGCCGGCGCCCTGGAGCGCCTCGAGAAGACCAGGGAACGGGAGGGCGTCCGCATCCGGACCGACATGCGCCGCCATCTGCGCCGTCTGGAGACTGGGTTCGCCAAAGCCGTTTCCGCCCTCCGCCGCCGCTCCGCGGACCGTTCCCCCAACGTCGAGGAAGAAGTAAACCGCTTGAGCGGGCATATCGCCCAGTTCCGCCGGCTCCTGGAGGGCGACGGCGCGGCGGGGAAGGCGCTGGAGTTCGTGACCCGGGAGATGGTCAGGGAGGTGACGACCCTGGCCGACAAGGCCTGCAACTCCAAGGTGTCCGTCCAGGGCGTGCTGATGAAGGTGGAGATCGAGAGCCTGAAAGAGCAGGCACGCAACGTCGAATGAACAGCCGGCCGAGATTCCTGATCACCGCGGGCCCGACCCGGGAGAAGATCGATCCCTTCCGCTTCATCTCCAACCCGTCGTCGGGAAAGATGGGGTACGCCGCCGCCGCGGCCGCCGCCGAGCGGGGGTTTCCGGTCGTCCTGGTCAGCGGCCCGGTCGCCCTGGCCGCTCCCGCCGGGGTCGAACTGGTCAAGGTCGTCAGCGCCCGGGACATGCGGGCCGCGGTTCTGCGGCGGTTCCCGGAGACTGACGCGGTGATCATGGCCGCGGCCGTTTCCGACTTCCGCCCCCGGGCCCCCCGCCGCTCCAAGATCAAAAAAACCGGCCGGGGACTGGTCCTCGACCTGGTCCCGAACCCGGACATACTGGCCGAACTGGGCAGAAGGAAAGGGCGCCGGGTACTGATCGGCTTCGCGGCCGAAACCGATAATCTTATTGACGGCGCCCGATCCAAACTCAATAATAAAAACCTCGATTTGATCGTGGGTAACGACATTTCGGAACCCGGGTCCGGCTTCGGAAGCGAGACCAACCGGGTGGTTGTCGTCGGTCGTTCCGGCGAGGTCGAGCGGTGGCCGCTCCTGAGCAAACAGGAAGTGGCCGCGCGTCTGGTAGAGTACGCAGTACGGATCTATGAGGAAAAGATACGCAGTTAGGCTTGCGATCCTGGCGGGGATCCTGGGGCTGGCGCTGACCTCGTGCGTCGGCGGCTCGGCGCGGACCCGGCCGCCGAAACCCCGGCCCGGGGCGGTGTGGGTCGAAGGGCACTACTCCCCCTCGGGGCGCTGGATCAACGGGCACTGGAAGTAACACCGCAGATGCCGGGGGTCGGGTACAAGGACTTTCCGCTGCGCAAGGTCTCTCCCCGGTTGGTCGGCGTGGGGGCGGTTCCCGAATCCAAGCAGGCGTTTCTGGGGCGCATCGACCAGTTTTTGGCCCAGAGAAAGCGCCGGCTGGTATCGATAGAAACCCATGAGGGCTTTTTCCGGGTCTGGTACCAGGAAGAATAGCAAGCGACGCCGTTCGGCGCGGTACCCAAGTGGCTAAGGGGGCGGTCTGCAAAACCGCTATTCACCGGTTCGAGTCCGGTCCGCGCCTGAAAAGGGACGACCCATCGGGTCGTCCCTTTTTTTGAAGAAGCATCCAGCAACCCCTTCTTTTCCCCCGGCCGGGCGAGCCTGTCGCCCCGGCTCGGCCGGCTCGCCGTGAAGAGGGAGAAATGTAAAGAATTATTGATGCTTCCCCTTCTCATTGCTAAACTCCCGTCACCGGTGCCGGCAATTACAGATTGTGTACAAGAACAAATCGTGCTGACTGCACGGTAATTGAAGGGAGGCAATATGAACCCGAAAGGCATGAGTGTCTTAACTGTCCTCTTTACTCTAGCGTTCACTGTACCGATAGCTGCCTCATCAGATGGCCCCCACCTCGGTATTGAGATTGGTGAGCCCACGGTGAAAGTAGTCGAAGGTCCTGACTACGATAACGACTTGACCATCAGTATCAGTGTGCGCGTAAAGAATACAACCGAGCGTGAGGTCGCTGTAGAGGTTATCGTCCAAGGACTAGATCGCGAAGGAGCAGAACTTTTCGATACATTCCTGAACGATGCCCTAAAGCCAGGCCAGACGCGCGTGTTCACAGACAGCGTGTACATTAGAAATGGTCTCTACAAGTCGATTGTGATATGGCGAGTAGAGGAGGCTACCATCCGAGGTGGGGAGCCCAACAACGCACCGCAGCGGACGCACTCGCCTGACACGTCGTCTGCAAACAAAGCGCCTGCGTCGCGCCACTGAATGCAAGTGTTATAGAAAAACAAAATGGGGAATATAATTTTTTAAAAAAACTTTAAAACAACTCTGAATGACTTGAGCGGGAAAAACAAATAGATATTTGAATCTATCCTTATAGGAGTCAGATATGGAAAAAATCCGTCTAAAACGTGCAATATGGGAATATGATCTCAGCAAACCTCTCGGTCCCGAAGGGGGTTTTGGGACAGTGTACGCTGGATCGAGTGAGAATGGTGAACAGGTAGCGGTACCCGGAAGGACTAACATCTCAAACACTACAGTTTTCGGGGTGCGAACCACATTGGGCTTACAGAACGATGATTAAACATGTGCATTAAATTCATGAAATACGGAGGGGAATATGAATGTAGAAATGAGAAAGTGTCCTCGTTGCGGAGAAATGACACCGCTTGATTCCACAGTTTGCAAGTTTTGCTATTCTATTAACGAGCCTGTTTCAAAATCTGAAGGTCTGGGAATGAACGAGGAAGTAAAAAACGTTACAAGTCATACTTCCAGATCCCCAGCAAAAAACGAATCATTCCTTGAAAAGAATGGTCTAATCACGGCACTCAATACTATCGCAGGAATCTATTTAGTTTTAGGTACACTTGGTGCAGTTGGTATTTGGATTACAATGGGTATCACTCAAAAAGCCGCGAATATTCCTGGTATTATTCTCGGGGTCGGAATACTTGCCAACAGTATAGTGGTATTTGTCATTTTAAGAGTTTTTAGTCTGATTGCCGATACGTTACTTGTTATCAAACATAATACTGCTAAATAAGGTTAACCCGTCAATACACTCGATCGTTTTGACTATGCCACTATAACATTAATATTTAAACGATGACTGCGTTACCCCAAAAACCGAACAACAGCCGCGGCTGGCGGGACACCTACTACCACCGGCTGCTCGGCCTCAAAGCCGCCCAGCGCGTCGAACGGATACTCCCGCTCTTCGAGCAAGAACGGCCCGACGACGAACGTCCCCGCCGGGCGATCGCGGTGCTGCGCGCGTGGGCGGAAGGGAACCGCGAACTGAGCATGCCGGAGGTGCGGAGACTTTCGCTCGCTGCTCATGCCGCGGCCAAAGAGGCCGTGACCGAGGCGGCGAAATGCGTCGCCCATGCGGCCGGTCAGGCCGTCGGGACCTGGCATGTCCCGACCCACGCGCTGGGAGCGTTCGAATACGCCGGGAGGGCATTTATCCTCAAGCGCCTTGCGAGCGGGACCGCCCCGAAGCGCCGCCCGCGCGCGACAGACAAGAAAGCCGAACCGGGCCGGCGAGGCTGACGGCGGCCCGAGGGCGCCCCGTTGTATAGGAGGAGATCACGGCCTTGCAGGGTGATTTGTGTTAGTGTACCATTTCCCTGGGAGGTCGGAGAATGAAGATTGATGTCGAACGCGAAGAGGACGGGCGCTGGATTGCGGAAGTTCCCGAGTTGCCTGGCGTGATGACATACGGGAAAACGCGAGATGACGCCGTTTCCAAGGCGCAGTCGTTGGCGCTCCGTGCTATCGCCGACCGACTGGATCACGGCGAGTCGATTCCCGAACTCTCCGAACTCTTTGCGGTTCCTGCATGAGTCAGTGGCGCTCGACGCGCGCTCCGCGCGTACTCGCCGCACTCCTTCGTATTGGCTGGACAATCAAGCGCCGGTCCGGTTCCCATCGTGTGCTGTCTCGTCCCGGTTGGGCTGACTTCATCTTCGCGTTTCATGACCGAGTCGAGATCGGCCCGCGCATGCTCGTGCGCATCGCCAAGCACACGGGGTTGTCGCCGGACGATCTGTAGGCGCAGCACGGCATCCATGACCACGTCGCCGGTTTCGCTTGGCTCAACGGGGCTGAGGCAAGGTAGAGCCTACACCTCCGCGGGTCGCCGGCGTCCCTCCGGCCGACGGTCAACCGCGGTCCCGTTCGGACAAAAGTACTCAGCTTGTTTCGTTTCCGGTCGACGAAGCCAAAGAACCGGGAAGTTTCAATGTTCGATTGGTTTCGCGAACGTCGCCGGAAAAAACTGATCCGGGCCGTTTTCCCTCCCTCATGGGAGGGAATAATCCGCCGCAACGTAGCCCACTACTGCATGCTGGAAGACGCCGAGCGTGCCCACCTCCGCGCCCTGATCCAAGTCTTTATCGCCGAGAAAAACTGGGAGGGCGCCGGCGGCCTGGAACTTGACGACGAGATCCGGGTCACAATTTCGGCGCAAGCCTGTCTGCTGGTTCTGAATCTTCCCCACAACTATTACCGGAACGTCCGATCCATCATCGTCTATCCCTCCACCGTGGTCCCTCCGCAACGCAAACTGGGTTCGTTTGAAAATCCGGTCGCCCCGGTGGATATCGAGCAACCGATTCTCGGGCAGGCATTCCTGCGGGGGCCCGTCATTGTTGTTTGGGATGCGGCTTTGCGCGGAGGTCGTCATCCGGAGTTGGGGCACAACGTCATTTACCACGAATTCGCCCATAAACTGGATATGCTCGATGGCGCCGCCGACGGCACTCCGCCCTTGCGCAACCGGACCGAATACCGCGACTGGATTCACGTTTGTTCGCGTGAGTATCGACGTCTCGGACGCGATGCGGCGCTGGGCAAGGATTCATTTCTCAGTGCCTACGGCGCGACCAGCGCGGCGGAATTTTTCGCCGTCGCGACGGAGAAATTTTTCGATCAGCCGCGATTATTGATCGAACAGGCTCCGGAACTGTATCGTGTTTTACAAGAGTACTACCGTCAGAATCCCTACGAACGTGTGACCAAGAAGAATTGCCGGAAGGAAATCGCAAATTAACTCGATGAAGGATTCAAGTCTTCAAATCCTTTAACGAATTCCTCAAACGGACGCGGGCCTTTACCCGGTCGACCGCGGGCCCGTTCGGCCGGTAACAACCGGAGAACACTGCATGAGAGACCGGCGCTTCGTGGCGGCGCATCGAGGCGGCCCGTTGGACCGGGACGGCCATGTTCTCCTGGCTCGCTGGGCCGCGGACTGCGCCGAGCGCGTGCTCCCGCTGTTCGCCCGCTGCAGCGCCGACCCCCGCCCGAAAGACGCTGTGGATACAGCCCGGAAATGGGCCGCTGGCGAGGTGAAGACCGGGGCGGCCATGAAGGCTTCGCTGGCGGCCCATGCCGCGGCGAGGCAAGCCACCGCTACAGCGGCGATCGCCGCGGCGCGCGCGGCGGGTCAGGCCGCGGCGACCGCCCACGCCGCCGATCACAGCATGGGCGCGTTATTGTATGCATTGAAGGCGTTGGAGGCTTCCGGGAGCCCGTCGAAAGCCGAACTGCGGGCACGGCTCGCCCGGCTCCCCGGGCACCTGCGCGAACCCGTCGCCGCGGGGGTGTCCCTGCGCTTGAAGAAACTCGGCATGGGGAAGGGGAAGGCGCCGAGGCGGGGCCCGGAGCGCAGCTGACCTGCCCCCGTCACAGGATCGCTTGTTGAATCGGCCTTCCGCGCCGGAAGCGTCAATAGCGGTAATGGTCCGGCTTGTACGGACCTTCCGCCGGAATCCCCAGGTAGCGTGCCTGCTCCGGCGTCATCCGGGTCAGCTTCACGCCCAGCTTCTTCAGGTGCAGCCGGGCCACTTCCTCGTCCAGGAGCTTGCTCAGGGTGTAGACCCCCGGCCGTTTGTCCCCCCGGGCCAGGTCGATCTGGGCCAGGGTCTGGTTGGTGAAGGAGTTGGACATGACGAAACTGGGGTGGCCGGTGGCACAGCCGAGGTTGACCAGCCGCCCCTCCGCCAGGAGGAAAATGCTGTGCCCGTCGGGGAAGAGGTAGCGGTCGACCTGGGGCTTGATCGTGATCTTGCGGATTCCCGGGAAGGATTCCAGTTTCGAGACCTGGATTTCGTTGTCGAAATGGCCGATGTTGCAGACGATGGCCTGATCCTTCATCCGGGCCATGTGCTCGATGGTGACGACGTCGCGGTTGCCGGTGGCGGTGACGACGATGTCCGCCTCGGCCACCGCGTCCTCCAGGGTCACCACCTCGTATCCGGCCATGGCCGCCTGCAGGGCGCAGATGGGATCGATTTCGGTCACCAGCACCCGGGCGCCCAGCCCGCGCATGGATTGCGCCGAGCCCTTGCCCACGTCCCCGTACCCGCAGACCACCACCACTTTCCCGGCCACCATGACGTCGGTGGCCCGCTTGATGCCGTCGGCCAGGGATTCGCGGCAGCCGTAGAGGTTGTCGAACTTCGACTTGGTGACGGAGTCGTTGACGTTGATCGCCGGAACCAGGAGGGAGCCTTCTTCCATCATCTGGTATAGGCGGTGGACGCCGGTCGTGGTCTCCTCGGAGATCCCTTCCAGCTCTTCCGCGACCCGGTGCCAGATCCCGGGATTTTCCCGCAGCAGTTTCTTCAGAAGCGCGTTCAGCTCCTGCTCGTCCGCGCCTTCCGCGGGCCGGTCCAGCAGTTGCGGGTCGTTTTCGGCCGCGAAGCCGCGGTGGATCATCAGGGTGGCGTCCCCGCCGTCGTCGACGATCAGGTTCGGCCCCGAGCCGTCCGGCCGGATCAGCGCCCGGTAGGTGCACTCCCAGTAATCGGCCAGGGACTCTCCCTTCCAGGCGAAGACCGGAACCCCGGCGGCGGCTACGGCGGCGGCGGCGTGGTCCTGGGTGGAGAAGATGTTGCAGGAACACCAGCGCACCTTGGCCCCCAGGGCGGCGAGGGTCTCGATCAGGACCGCCGTCTGAACGGTCATATGCAGGCTGCCGGTGATCTTTTTCCCCTCCAGAGGGAGCTGCGAACCGTATTTGGCCCGGGTCGCCATCAGGCCGGGCATTTCCTTTTCCGCGATCTCGATCTCCTTGCGCCCGAATTCGGCCAGGCCGATATCGGCGATCCGATAGTCGTTTTCGGCCGGCCCCGGCGTGGGCGCCGGGGTTTTTTTCCGGTACGTCGTCTTGCTCATCGAACTTCCTTGGGGTTCAGGTGTACGTTGTCATTGCCGAAGTAGGGGGAGATTACGGGGAAGGGGGAAATAAATCAAGGCGGGATTGCGTTCCCCGCCCCGGGGCGGCCCTTCCGGCGGTTGCGCTCAGTTCAACCGCGCCAGCATGTAGGCCCCCATCCCCCCGAAGACGATATTCCCGATCCAGGCCGCCAGCCACGGTGCCAGTTTCCCTTCCTTGCCGAAGGCTCCGGACATGGTGTAGAGAACGTAATAGAGAAATCCCAGAAGCAGGCTGACTCCCAGCCCCGTCAGCCAGTTTCCCTTCCCGACCCGGATCCCGAAAACCACGCCGATCAAACCCATGATCAGGCAGGACAGCGGCAACGCCAGTTTCTGGTGAAGTTCGACCTGGGCCGGCCGCAGGATCGATTCCGGAAAACCCCGCTTGCGTTCCAGCAGTTCCTTCAGTTCGGCGTAGCTGAGGCCGGAGTTCTCCTTCCGGCTTTGGGTCAGATCCTCGGTGGTTATGGAAAAATCGAAGGCTTGTTTGGTCAGAACCTGTTTTTCGGGAGGCCCGGAGAGGGGAAAGGTGAAGATGAAACCGTCGAAGAGCCACCAGGCCCCGTCCAGCCAGGCCGCTTCCTCGGCTTCGATCCGGCGGTGGGCCTGTCCGTCGGCCCGGCGTTCGTAGACTTTCACCCCGTTCCCCGAAGCGGTGTCGGGGTTGAACCGCTCGAAATAAAATTCGCGGTTGGTCACCGGATTGAAATACGTCACGTCCTTGAAGGACCTCCCCAGGAGGAACCCGTCTTCTTCGTACTGTTCCTTGAGCAGGTTGGATTGCTTCAGGGCCCTGGGGGCCACGAATTCGTTGAGGAAGAAAACCGCGACGCTCACCAGGAAACTGATGAGGATGAGCGGTGCCACCGCCCGGTAGATGTTGATCCCCCCCGCGCGCATGGCCGTGATCTCGTTGGTGTGCTGAAGGCGTCCCAGGGAATAGATCAGGGAGAGGAGGATGGCGATGGGCACGATGAAGATGAAGACCGAGGGGATGAAGAGGATGTAGTAGCGCACCGCGGCCAGCGGCCAGTTGGGGAGCCGGAGGAAGTCGTCCAGGTGCTCGAAGAGGTCCCCGATGATGAAGAGGATGACGAAGGCGGCCAGGCAGTAGGAAAAGGGGAGGAGAAACGCCTGAACGACGTAGCGGTCGAGTATTTTTACCATCGTTCTCCTCCGCTTAAATCCGGGTGTGCTTGACGGTCAAAAATATCCCCAGCCCCATGAAGAGGAGGTTGGGGATCCAGACGATCAGGTAGGGGAAAAACCGGGGTTCGTCCTCGATGGCGTTGGCGAAGAGAATGAAGATATAGTAGATGAAGAGGACCGCCAGGCTGATGGCCATTCCGATCGACTTCTCCCCCCGGTGGGTGGTGATGGCCAGGGGGATGCCGATGACGACGAAGGCAAGGCAGGCCACGGAGAGTGAGAAGCGCCGGTGGAGCTCGGTGGTGATCCGGGAGACGTCCGCCGGGTCGCCCCCGGAGCGCAGGAGCTTCTTGCGGTGGGCCACCACCTCCCTCCCGGTCATGTCCTTGACCCGTTTCTTGACGTTTTTGGCGTCGCCGAAGAGGTCGCTGACGTCGATGGGGTAGTCCAGGACCCCGAACGTCGTCCTGGTGCTGATCTGGGGGTTGTCGGGATCGTACTCGTCCAGGCTCCCGTCCTCGAGGTGGAGGTAGCAGAGCTTTTTCTCGGGGTCGGTGACGAGTTTGGCTTTCTTGGCCAGGATGACGTTTTTCAGCATCTCGTTCTCGTACTGATAGATGGAGATGTTGCGGAAGTAATCGCCTTCCCGGTTGCGGATGTTGATGGCGTAGCCGGGGAATTCCATGAACTCGCCCGGTTCGAGCAGGACTTCCGGTCCCTGGATCCCCACCTGCTGCTTGAGCAGGCGGATGTTGAAGGTGTTGCGGGGGATGATCTCGTTGTTGAGGATGGTGGAGCCCAGGGTGAACGCCAGGCCCAGAAGAATCACCGGGGTGACGATCGTCTTCAGCCCGATGCCGCTGGCCCGCATGGCCGTGATCTCGTTGTCGGCGGAGAGGCGGCCGAAGACGAGGAGGGTCCCCACCAGCAGCGACATGGGCACGGCGTAGTCGAGAATGCTCATGATGATGAAGGCCATCAGCTTCACGACCACGAAGGGGGACATGCCCTTGACCAGGTAGTCGGCGATCTTGATCAGATTGCCCAGGCAGAGGATGCCGACGATGACCACCAGGATGATGAGGGTGTGGTGCAGGACCATGCGCCCGATATATCTTTGCAGTATTCTCATTTCAAACGGGTATGATAGTATACGCGCCCGGCAACCAGGAAGCTTATATTCCCCGTACTCCCGGGGAGAGAGGGGGAAGAGGAGATGACGGCCGGCAGAACGCCTTCCCGGGTCAGATCGGCGGCGGCGTTTTTTCTCGTTTTCTTCCCCGCGGTCTATCTCGTTTCCCTGGGATCCGGGGCCCTGATCGAACCGGACGAGGCCCGGTACGGGGAAATCCCGCGGGAGATGATCGAAAGCGGGGATTTCCTCACCCCCCGCCTCAACTACGTCAAGTACTTCGAAAAGCCCCCCCTCTACTACTGGCTCACCGGCGCTTCCCTGGCCCTGCTGGGACGCAACGAGTACGCGGTCCGGCTCCCGACCGCGGTCATGGCCCTGGCCGGGATCGCTCTTACCGGTCTCCTGGCCCGGCGGTTCTTCGGCCCCCGCGCCGGCCTGCTGGCCGCGGTGGTCCTGGGTTCGGCGGGGGGATACCTGGCCATGGGCCAGCTGGCCGTCATCGACATGACGCTGACCTTCTTTCTGAGTACGGGGACGGCTCTGCTCATGCTCGCCGCGTTGGGGGAAGAGAGGGGGTGGGACCGCGGCGCCGCGCTGTTTCTGGGCCTGGCGGTCCTGGCCAAGGGCCCGGTCGCGCTCGTGCTCCCGGCCGTGGTCGTGACGGGCTATTTTCTCCTGACCCGGGACCGCGGGCTGTTCCGGCGGGTGGTTTCGGCGCCGGCGGCGCTGATCTTCGCGGCCGTGACCGTCCCCTGGTTCCTGCTCGTCAGCCTGAGAAACCCGGAATTCCCCGCTTTCTTCTTCTACCACGAGCACCTGCAGCGTTTCTTCGCCTCTTCGGCGCGCAAGGCCTTTCACGCCGAGCCCTTCTGGTTTTTCTTCCCGGTGCTGCTGGCCTTGATCTTCCCCTGGCTGACGTGCATTCCGGCCGCGGTCCGGGAAGTCCTGCGGGGAGGCTCTCCGGAAACGAGGAAGCCCCTGGCCTTCCTCACCGCCTGGTGGGCCGGCATCCTGATCTTCTTCAGTATCTCCAGTTCCAAACTGATCCCCTACGTGCTTCCCTGCCTGCCGCCGCTGGCGGTCTGGGTGGGGTGGGGGATCGATCGGATTCTGGACCGCGGAACCGGGAAGCCCGGGAGCGCCGAACTGCGGTTCGCCGCCGCGCTCCTCGCCCTGATCGGGCTGGGTCTGGGCGGCTACCGCCTCTTCGCTCCGGAACCGCTGCTTTCCCCCGCCGCCTGCTTCCTTCCCGCCGCCGCCGCGCTCCTGGGGGGTGCCGCGGTCTGGGTCGCCGGACGCCGGCCCTCCCTCTTCTCCTTCTGCCTCCTGGGGGCGGTTTCGGCGGCCGTGGTCTCCTCGAGCCTGGCCCTGATCAGAAGTTCCCTGGAAGACTTCCGCTCCACCAAGGCCCTGGCGATGAAAGCTCTTTCGTTGCGCCGGAACCGCGAACCGTTTTATAGTTTCAACTTTTACGCCCAGGGGTTTCCGTTTTACACCGGGGAACGGCTGGTGCTGGTGGACAGTCTCGGCGAACTGCGGTTCGGGGCCTACCGGGGGTCCGAGGAGAACCGGCGCTGGTTCATCCCCGGAACGCGGCTGCGGCGGAAGATGGCCGGAGCCGAAGAGGTGTTCGTGGTTTTCGAGGAAGAAGACGAAGATTCCATGCAGTGGATATCCCGGGGCGATATGGAGATAGCGGCCCGCACCGGGGGGTATCTGTTGGCACGAAACCGACGCTCGCCCGGATCGAGCGAAGAAGAGGTCAAACCGGAATGAAAAAAACGATCGAGATCGGAAATCTCTATCCCACCATCGCCGACGGCAGTTTCCCGGTCAAGCGGGAGGTCGACCGGCCCTTGCGGGCTACCGTCGAGGTATGCGGCCCCGGCAGGAAGAAGGTTGAGCTTCTCTGGAGAGAAAAGGAGAAAGCGCCCGGGAACTGGAACCGGGTCCCCATGAAGCGGGTTTCGCCGATCAGGTGGGAAGGGGAGATCCCGATCCGGCGCTGCGGCACCTATCTGTTTACGGCGGAGGCGTCCGTGCCCGGGTCGAAGCCGGAGCGCTACGGTCTGGAGCAGGAGCTTTGGGTCGGGACGGAACGCTCCCGTTTCGCGGCCTGGTACGAACTTTTCCCCCGTTCCCAGGGAACGGTCCCGGGGCGCCACGGAACCTTCAAAGACGTGGAGCGTCGGCTGCCGGAGATCAAGGCCATGGGGTTCGACGTCATTTACGTTCCCCCCGTCTGCCCCATCGGCCACACCAACCGCAAGGGCCGCAACAACAGCCTCGTCGCCGCGCCGGACGACCCGGGCACTCCCTGGTCGGTGGGGAACGAACACGGCGGCCATACCGCCATCCACCCCCTCCTGGGAACCGAGAAATCGTTCCGGCACCTGGTTTCGCTTCTGAAAGACATGGAGATGGAGCTTGCCCTCGATTTTACCTCGAACTGTTCCCCCGACCACCCCTGGATCAGGGAACACCCGGGGTGGTTTTTCCGCAACCCCGACGGGACCATCAAATACGCGGAAAACCCCCCCAAGAAATACGAGGACGTCTGTCCGCTCAACTATTACCCCAAAGACCGGGAAGCCATGTGGCAGGCGCAGCTCGATATTTTCCTGTGCTGGATCGAGCGGGGGGTGACGACGTTTCGGATCGACAACCCCCACACCAAGCCCACGGAATTCTGGGCGTGGCTGATCCGGGAAATCAGGAAAGTCTGCCCGGAGGCGGTGTTCCTCTCCGAGGCCTTCACCGATTACGACAAGCTCGAAGAACTGGCCCGGGCCGGCTTCACCCAGTCCTATTCGTACTTCACCTGGAGAAACGGGAAAAACGAGTTGATCGAATATTTCCTCAAGCTCACCGGGACCTATCTGAGCGAATTTCTCCGGGTGAACCTTTTCACCAACACCCCCGACATCCTCCCCGAATACCTCCAGACCGGAGGGAAACCCGCTTTCAAAATCCGCGCCGCCCTGGCCGCGACCCTTTCCTCGGTATACGGAATCTACAGCGGATTCGAACTGCTGGAGAACAAGCCGCTGGTCCCCGGCAAGGAATCGTACCTGGATTCCGAAAAATACGAAATCAAGGTACGGGACTGGGACCGGGCGGGAAACATCAAGGACTATCTCGCGGCTCTCAACCGTATCCGCCGGGAGAATCGGGCTCTTCGCTACTACGATAATCTCCGCATCCTCAGTTCCACCGACGACCAGATCCTATTTTACGGTAAAATCTCCCCCGGCAGAGACAACATCGTCGTCTGCGCGGTCAACCTCGATCCTTTCGCCTCCCACACCGGCCGCATTACCCTTCCCCTGGAGGAGTTCGGGATCGGCTCGAACGAGGAGTACCGGGCGGTCAATCTGCTCGACGGGGTGCCGGAGCCGTGGCGGGGTAGGGAACAGATCGTCACCTTGGATCCGGAAGTCGAGCCCGCCGCCATCTACCGGATCGAGAAACCGGCGCCGTCGGCGACCCGGGACGACCGCTAACGAGAAGGAGGAAGCATGAAAGTCACGTTCATAACCCGGGAATATCCGCCGAATGTGTACGGAGGCGCCGGAGTTCACATCCGGGAACTGGCCCGCTGCCTTTCGGAATTGATGGAAGTCGAGGTGCGGTGCTTCGGAGACCAGAACGAGAGCAACGGCATCAGGGTCAAGGGCTATGAGATCGATCCCCGGCCCCATTGTCCGGCGCAGCCGAAGTTCGACGCTCTCTTCAACACGCTCTACACCAACCTGGCCATGCTGACGGACGGCATCACCGGCGATGTCATCCATACCCACACCTGGTACGCCCACCTGGCCGGTTTCCTGGGCAAAAAGCTCTACAACATGCCCCATGTCGCCACTTCGCACAGCCTGGAGCCGCTGCGGCCCTGGAAAGTCGAGCAGCTGGCGGAGGCTTATCATGTCTCCGCCTGGATGGAAAAGGTCGGGCTGGAAAACGCCGACCGGGTGGTGGCCGTCTCCAAGATGATGAAGGAGGACATCGTCGCCAACTTCGACGTGGACCCGGAGAAGGTGACGGTCATTCACAACGGGATCGACCTGAATAAGTACCGCCGCCGCCCCCTGTCGCCCGAGGTCCGGGCCCACTACGGCATCGAGGAGGATTACGTGCTGTTCGTCGGGCGCCCCACCGCCCAGAAAGGTATGGAGTACCTGATCGACGCGGCCGACGATATTCCGGTCCAGGTGGTCATCGAAGCGGTCGGCGCCGACACCAAGGAATACGAAGACCGGATGGCAGCCAAAGTGGAGGGGAAGAAGAACATCCTCTGGATTCACGAGAACCTGGGGGACGAGATCAATGCCGGACTCTACTCCTCGGCCAAGGTGTTCATCTGCCCTTCGGTCTACGAGCCCTTCGGAATCATCAATCTGGAGGCGATGGCCTGCGAAACTCCGGTCGTGGCCAGCGCCGTGGGGGGGATCATGGAAGTGGTGGTTCCGGGAGAAACCGGTTTCCTCGTCGAACCCGCCGCCGCCGGGCAGATCGCGGAAAAGGTCAACGAACTTCTGAGCCGGCCCGACCTGGCGCTGAAGATGGGCCGCAACGGCCGGAAGCGGGTCGAGGACTATTTCAGTTGGGAATCGATCGCCCGAAAAACCAAGGCCATGTATGAAGAACTCCTCCACGAAAAAGCCCCCGTGCCCGCTCCATGAATAGGTCCCGGGCTCTCAAGGTACTCAATCCCCTTCTCGCCCTGGTTTTCCTGACCCAGATCCTTTCCGGGGTCTTTCACGAATACCTGGACCACGATGTCTTCGAGGTGGTTCACGAAACCGGCGGAATAGTTTTGGCGGGATTGGTCGTTCTTCACGTCGGGCTCAATTGGAATTGGGTCAAGGCGACGTTCTTCGGGAAGAAACGGCCTCCGGCCTCGAAGCCCTGATCGGGTTTCAGGAGGAGCATCCGGGGCCGTATGCGCCGCCCCCGGGGGTCACGTCCCGGCGGCGCCGGTTTCCCGGTTGTAGCGTTCGTTCCGCTCCCACTGGCGGCGCCAGGACTCGGCGTATTTGTTGATCCAGTCCAGCATGGCGATATTGCCGAGGTCGCAGCCCGCTTTCTCCGACTCGATCCACTTATGCTTTTCGATCTCCTGGAGCTGTTCCTCGGTGGCTTTGCGCACCTGGGTTTCGCGCCAGGCCTGGGAGTGGTGGTTCAGCCAGCTCTGAATGGTTTCTTCCATGCTGACGAAACGGCAGAAACGCTGGGAAAGGAAATAGCGGTGAACTTCTATCGCCCGCCATTCCGGGGGAGAAAAGCTGTGAGGATCCTGGGTGTCGCCTTCCGGGCTCACTCTCGATTCCTATTCTTATCGAATCATAATACTATAGTTTAGTCGATGAACGTGCCCGCTCTCAATCAAAAAACAGTCGGCTTGGATGGCCCCGATCCCGGCGCCGTCTTCATGATCGGCTTTTTCGGCCACGCCCCCGCTCCCGAGTTGGAGCGCATGGTTCTCGATGAAAAGGTAGGCGGGGTCATTCTCTTCGGACGCAACATCGATTCCGTATCCCAGACCCGCGAGTTGATCGGCCGCCTCCAGGAACTCAGAGCCCGGGTCCGCGCCGACCCTCTCCTGGTCGCCGTCGACCAGGAAGGCGGCGCCGTCAACCGCTTCGTCGAAGGGGTCTCGGTCTTTCCCGGCAACCGCGCTCTGGGCGAAACCGGGAACCGGGATTGGGCCTACCGGCAAGGGTTGGAGATCGGGCGGCAGCTGCGGGAAATCGGGGTCAACGTCAACCTGGCGCCGGTTCTCGACCTGTACGAGATTCCCGGGAATCCGAGCACCGGAATCCGATCCCTGGGCCCCGACCCGGCCCGCGTGGCCGACCTGGGCGCGGCCCTGGTCCGGGGGTTCCTGGCGGGCGGGGTGATCCCGGTCGCCAAACACTTCCCCGGCAAAGGCGCGGCCCGCGTCGATTCCCATTTCGGGCTTCCCGTGATCGACCGGGGGAGGAGCCTGCTGGAAGCGCGGGAGTTGGAGCCGTTCCGGGCGGCGTTCGCCGCCGGCCTTCCGGCAGCGATGGTCTCCCACGCCGCCTACCCGGAGTTGGAGAGGGGGAAGGCCGTCGTTCCCGCGACGTTTTCCGACCGGGTGCAGCGGGATTTGCTCCGGGAGAGCCTGGGTTTCCGGGGGGCGGTAGTGACCGACGATTTGGGGATGGGGGCCGTCCGGGGTTCGGCTTCCGCCGCCGCCAGAAACGCCCTGATGGCAGGCGCGGATTTGTTGCTCCTCTGCCACTCCCCCCAAGCCCAGGCCGAGGCGATTTCTTCTCTGACCCGCGACAGCGCCGCCGACCCTCGACTGAGAGAGCGGCTGCGGGATGCCGCCGCGCGGTTGGCGCCGCTCCGGCAGATGGCCGCCCGCCCAGTTTCCGGTTCCGTCCCCGCCGACGAAGCCCTGCCCGGGACGATCGCCGCCGCCGCCGTCCGCTGTTTCCGGGACCCGGGAGGGCTGCTTCCCATCGACGTTTCCCGCAAACCCGCGGTCGTCCGTTTTCTTCCCCGGGCGGGGACCGGCGCCGAGGAGCGTTCCGGTTCCCGGGGAGCCGGTTTGGCCGATGTTCTCTTCTCCGGGGGGGCGGAGGTTTCCCCGTTCGACATCGACGTCGATCCTTCTCTCGAAACCGCCCGCCGGATCGAATCCGCCGCCGCCGGCGGCTTGACGGTGGTCTGTACCTACGACGCCTACCGGTTCCCCCTCCAGCGGGCGCTCCTGAAAAGGCTTCCGCGCGCCGGCATCGTCGCCGTCGCGGTCCGCGACCCTCGTGACGTCGAGCTCTTCCACCCGGACTGGACCGCGCTCGCCACCTACGGCCATACCGCCGTTTCCATGGCGGCGGCGGCCGACATGCTTCTGGGCCGGTCGGCAAAAAGACGCGGATGAGATTCCCGCTCAGACTTTCCCGGAGAGGTTGGCCAGGAGAAACTCCCTGAACTCCGGGTAGGTGCAGCCCATCGGCATCGGGCTTCCGCTTCTGGAATCAAGGTCGCCGAGCGCGGCGGGGGCGTCGGGGTGGAACCCCAGCAGCGTTTCGATCTCTTCGGGAAACTTGGCGGGATGCGCGGTCTCGATCGAGAGGCAGGGGTTGAAATCCCCCTCCTCGGCCAAAAATTCCCGCAGGCCCTTCCAGCCGACGGCCCCGTGGGGCTCGAGCAGGAGCCGGTGTTCCTTCCACGCCGCCAGAATGGTGCGGCGGGTGGTTTCGTCGCTGACGCTGACCGAGCGGATCCTCCGGCGCATTTCTTCGATATCGGGCAGGCGGTAAACGGTGCCGTCCTTGTCCACGGTGCCCCCGTAAACGTCGAAGAAACGGGCAAGGTTGCTGGGATGCCCGACGTTCATGGCGTTGGAGAGACACGTCCGGGACGGGGAGACCTTGCGGTAGGAGCCGTCGGCCAGAAAACGGGGGAATTCGTCGTTTTCATTGGTGGGCATGAGCAGCCGCCGCAGGGGAAGCCCCATGCGGCGGGCGATCTCGCAGCCGAAAGCGTTGCCGAAGTTCCCCGAAGGGACCGAAACCACGATTTCTTCCCCGGCGTCGGCGACCTGGGCATAGCCCCAAAGATAGTAAATGCTCTGGGGAAGGACCCGGCCGATGTTGATGGAATTGGCCGACGTAAGGTTGAGATCGGCCAGGCCGGGGTCGAGAAACGCCTGTTTCACCATGTTCTGGCAGTCGTCGAATTTGCCGTCCACCACCAGGGTGCGGACGTTTCCCCCGATGGTGTCGAGCTGTTTTTTCTGGCGGGGGCTGACCTCGAGCCGGGGGTAGAGGATGCAGACGTCGATCCCCTCCACGCCCTTGAAGGCTTCGCCGATGGCGCTGCCGGTGTCTCCGGAAGTGGCGACCAGAACATTGAGCCGCCGCCGGGGGTCCTTGAGCCGGGACATGAGCCTCGACATCAAGCGCGCCGCGAAGTCCTTGAAGGAGGCGGTAGGGCCTTGATCGAGACGCATGACGAACTTACGGTCGTAGACCCGTTCCAACGGCACCGGGAAGTCGTAAGCGTCCCGGACGGCCTCCTCCAGGCCGGCGTCGTCCAACTCTCCGCCCAGGTATTCGCGCATGACCAGAAACGCCGCTTTCCAATAAGGAGCGTCCCGCAGCGCGGAGATGTCCCCGGTTGAAAACGAGGGGAACCGTTCCGGGAGAAACAGGCCTCCGTCCGGGGCCTGCCCCGCGATCAGGGCTTCGCGGAAGCTGACGGTTCCGGCGAACGGCGCCCGCCCGGCGGTGTCGACGGCGCGGTTGGTGCTGTAGTATCGAATTTTTTTCATCTCCTGAGTCCCGGGCGTTCCCGCGGGAACCGAAACCGCCCGTTTCCCCGGTAAAAAAGCGCCGGGAGCTTCACCCGTGCCGGTAGCTGAGAGTGATGGCCATGGCCGCCCGGGTCAGGGGATATGCCGTGGGCGGGGCGGTCAGAAGAGGATGGGTCCCGATCTGGGCGGTCATGATCGAACTCACCGTCATCCGGTTCTGAATCATGATCCCGATCAGGTTGGTGAGTTCCCCGGTACCGTCTCCCCCCATGACCTGTCCCCCGATAATCACTCCCGATTCCCGGGAGGCGATCAGTTTGACCAGCTGTATCTGAGTCCCGGGCATGGTCCCGGGGTGTTTATCCGCCCCCTGAAACGATCCGGTGACGATATCGAATCCCCGTTCCCGGGCCAGGTTTTCCTTGACGCCGGCCACCCCGAACGCGGTCGTCCCCACCGCGGTGGAATAAATGGCGATGGTGCCGCCGAAGGTCTTGACCGCCGAGAGGCTATAGAGGTTCATGGCCGCGATCCGGGCTTCGGCGCACGCGGTGGAGGCGAGCATCACCGGAATGGAGTCGCGGGTGATGAAGCTTTTCTTTTCGGCGCAGTCCCCCACCGCGAAAACGTCGCGGTTTTCGGTCATCATGTATTCGTTGACCTGGACGAAGCCCATGCGGTTGAGCGGGATCCCCGCGGCCTCGGCCAGCCCGGTAGCGGGGATATAGCCGGTGGCCAGGATGACGGCGTCGGATTTTATCTCTTCGCCGCTTTCCAGGCGCACCCCCGTGACCCGGCCCTTTCCCATAACCTCCCGGACCCCGACCCCGGCGACGACGTTCACCCCTCGGTCCTTGAGGATCTCCTCGGCCTTTATCGTCAATTCGGGGTCGAAGGCCAATTCCAGAACATGGGGGAGCTTTTCGATCAAGGTCACCCGTTTGCCGGATTTGGTCAGTTCATCGGCGACCTCGACTCCGATAAAGCCGCCGCCGACGATGATTACGGACCCGCATTCGCCCAGGCGTCGGACCATCCGTTCCAGGTACTCCTTGTCCTTGGGGATGAGGAAGAGGTTCTCCCGTTCTTTGCCGCGGAACGTCTTGGGGACCGAGGGGACCGAACCCAGGGCCAGAACGAGTTTCTCGAAACCGATCGTTTCCCCGCCCGCGGTGGCGCAGGTCTTGGCCTCCTGGTCGACGGCGACGACTTCGTCGATCAGCAGATCGACTCCGGCATTGAGCAGAACCCGATCGGGGATAAGATCCTGATCGATGCCCCGGAGAGTCGCGAAGATATAAGGGATCCCGCAGGGAGTCAGAACCTGCTTCTCCCGGCGCACCAGCAGAACGCTTTTCCCGGGATGAAACGCCTTGGCGGTGGTGGCGGCCACGATCCCCGAGGCGCTCCCTCCGACGACCAGCACATCCGTTTTTCTCATAACCGCGCTCCTTATCCTTTTCCGGAGAAGACCAACACTAGCACAAATCGCGCGCCCCGGCCACGCGTCCGTTTTCCGCAGGGAGCCGCAGGCCGGTCAATAAAGCGTCCGGGGGGGCGTGGACTTCAGGCCCGCGAAAAGAGGGGAACGAACGATCCCGAGGCGGTTGAGACGGAAGAGAACCGAGGTCCGCAGAACCCCCAGGCCGTAGAGGATGCTGGAGGCCAGGTCGATGGAGGAAGCTTCGGCGAAATAGCGGGTGGGGCAGGAAATTTCGCCGATCCGGAACCCGGCGTAGATAGCCTGCGCCAGAATCTGGTTGTCGAAGACGAAATCGTCGGAATTGTCCTCGAAGGGGATCGCCTCCAGCACTTCCCGGGAATAGCCCCGGTAGCCGGTGTGATACTCCGAAAGTTTATGGTGGAGCAGGAGGTTCTGAATCAGGGTCAACACCCGGTTGGCGACGTATTTATGCAGGGGCATTCCCCCCGCCAGGGCCCCCACCCCCAGGATTCTGGAACCGAGGACCAGGTCGTAGTGGCCGATCGAGATCAGGCTTGAAATCGCCGTCAGCAATTTGGGGCTGTACTGGTAGTCGGGGTGAAGCATGACGACGATGTCGGCGCCCTCGGCCAGGGCCGCCCGGTAGCAGGTCTTCTGGTTGGCGCCGTAACCCCGGTTGGTCCGGTGGATGATGGTCTTGATTCCCAGTTCCCGGGCCTTGGTCACGGTGGCATCGGTGCTGTGGTCGTCGACCAGAAGGACGTCGTCCACCAGCCAGGACGGGATTTCCCGGTAGGTCCTCTCCAGGGTCAGTTCCGCGTTGTACGCCGGGAGCACGACCACGATTTTTTTCCCGTTAAGCACCGGGTCCTCCCCCTTCGGTTCCGTAAAAGACTCGGGTCATTCCGCGGATGAACCAGCGGGGAGGATCACCCCGGAGGACCCCGGTGTCGTCGCTCCCGTCCCCGTCATAATCGCCCGTCACCGGAATATCTCCGGGTTTCCCGAAAAAGAAGCGGGATCTTCCCCGGATAAACCAGCTTCCGTTCGAACCCCGGTATACGGCGATCTCCTCCGTCCCGTCGCCGTTGAAATCGGCGGGAACGGGCATGTCCGATGCCGCTCCATAATAGGCTCTCGCCCCCTCACCGGTTATCGCCCAGCAACCGGTACCGGGACGGAAAACGGCGGCTTCGACGCTGTCGTCCCCGGAATAATCGGCCGGGACCGGCTGATCCCGGTCCCGGCCCCACCAGAACCGGGTCTTTCCGCGATAAGCCCACAAGCCCGCCCCGGGACGGAAAAAACCGGCGTCGATCCGCCCGTTCCCCCGAGTATAGGGGGGCAGGACCAGATCTCCGGGGGCGCCGAAATAAAACCGGGTCTCTCCGCGCACCGCCCAGCGCCCGTCGCGGGAGCGATAGACCGCGGGCCGGGCGCTCCCGCTCCCGGAATAATCCCCGGCCACGGGAACGTCTGCCTCTCCGCCGAAAGAGAATGCGGAAAAACCGCGGATGGTCCAACGTCCGTCCGACTCCCGGTAGGCGGCGAAATCGTCGGTTCCGTCCCCGTCGAAGTCGCGTCCCCGCCGGGCCGAGCCCGGATCGAACTCCAGCGGTCCGATGTCGATGCCGGCCCCCCGGGGGCGGCAGAAGCCGCGGATGTCGAACCCGGGGAGCGGCCCGCCGCCGCCGTTTCCGGCGTCGACGCAGGGCGAACCCGGCAGCAGGGAAAAAGAATGCTCGCCGGCGTTTTCCAGGAGGGGATCGGCTCCGATGTTGCCGGAACAGCCGGGGAGAGCGTTCAGCTCGCCGGCGTCGGCGGCGGCGACCTTGCCCGAAAACAGGCCGCCGGGCATATCGAAAAAGCAGCAGTTGCGGACGGCGAGGTCGCCGGTCCCCAGGTAAAAGGTGTGGTCGAGCCCGATAAAGACGGTATTGACGATTTCCAGGGGTCCGGCCGCGTCCGTGTCGTAGGCGAACGTGCCGCAGTAACCGACCGATTTGCTTCCGATCAAGGAGTTGACGATACGTCCGGGGCCTTGCCGGTAGATAACGGCGCCGTCGTCGATGGGGGTGCAGCCGTAGACGATCGAATCGATCAGTTCCCCGTTTCTCCAGAACTTGACGGCGTTGCGGCCGGCGCCGACGACCGAAGTGCCGATCACCGAGCAGTCGCTGGCCTTGAAGTCGAGGCCGTCGCCCGCCGGGCCGACGATCAGGCACCCCGCCACCAGGATGTCGGAACTGTTGACCACGGCCACGGCGTCGAGAGAGGTGTCGTTTCCGCCGGTCGAACGTCGAAACGAGCAATCCGATATCCGCATCCCTTTGACGTTGGCGTCGTTCTCGTCCCCGATATTGACTCCGATATCGGCTCCTTCGACCTCGACGTCTTCGAGGATGAGTCCTTCGATCTGGTATTTGACCCCGGGCCCGTCGGGATCGAAGCCGTCGGGCCCGTCATAGACGTCGGAGAGAAGGTAGGAAGTGCTGAAAAATTCGGTGATGAACCCCTCGCCCCGGTGCCTGAACTCCCGGGCCCGGATATCGACAAGGGAAACGTTCTTCATGGCCGCGCTCTCGAGGGGGGCGCCCAGATAAAACGGGTTGGACCAACCCTCGAGGGTGAGGTTGCGGAAGGCGAGGTTGGCGTAGGGGCCGGAGGCCTGGAAGAGATGGGCCGCTCCCCAGGAATCCGGATCGCCGGGCCAGAAGGAGGGCCGGATGACCGCTTCTTCGCCCGTCTTCCCCTCGATCAGGAGATTCCCCCGGGTTATTTCCAGGTATTCGTGTTCGACGGGCCGCAGATAAACACCCCCGGCGAGTTCGATCCGCATCGGTGTTTGGGGGTACTGGTTGGCGAGAATGACGGCGCCCCCCAGGGTCCGCTTGGGCGCCTGGGGCGACGTTCCCGGATTGCCGTCGTTCCCCCCCGGGGCGACATAGACGACCGTTTCTCCCTGGGGTTGCCAGGGAGTTTCGGGGACGTCCCCCGGTTCCAGGTAGGCGCAGGCGTCGAGAACCCCGGAGAGGGGAGGGCATGTCCCCCGGGAACCCGGGGCCGATACGATCGCCGCCAGAGCCATGGAAATCGCCAACATTCTTTAACCTGAGGTGACGGCCGTTGTTCTTTATACTAACATAACACGAGCTCGGTAGTGAGGCCACAGGGGGAGAGATGAAGATAACCGTCATCGGTTCGGGAACGGGGACGCCTTCCCCGCGGCGGAAAGCGCCCGCGCTTCTGGTCGAAACCGGCCGTCGGAAGATGCTTTTCGACTGCGGCCCGGACACGCTCCACGGCCTGGCCGAGGCCGGCTGCTTCCCCGGCGACCTGGACCGGGTCTGGATCACCCATCTTCACCCGGACCATAGCCTGGGCATCCCCCACCTGCTTTTCGCCTGCCGTTACTCCCGCCCGCCGCGCCGCCGCCCCCTGGAGATCGCGGGACCGGCGGGTCTGAAGCGGGCGCTCGCCGGCTTCCGCTGCGTTTACCCGGACTGGCTGGAGGCCCGTGAGTACGAATTGACGGTCCGGGAGCTGGCCCCGGGCCGGTATCTCGACGAAGATATCGCCGTTACCGCCCTTCGGGTCGTCCACGGCCCCGAAAGTCTGGGATACCGTCTTTGCGCGCCCGGGAAGGGGATACTGGCCTATACGGGCGACAGCGCCTACTGCCCGGCCCTGGTCGAATTGGGGGCCGGGGCCGATCTTCTGGTCGCCGAAGCCTCCTTTCCCGCGGGCCGCGCTGTTCCGGGTCACCTGACCCCCGAACTGGCCGGCCGCGTCGCCCGGGAAGCGGGGGCGCGGGAGCTGGTGATCACCCATCTGTATCCGCTCTGCGACTCGGTCGACGTCCACGCCCAGGCCGCCCGGGAATTCGCCGGCCGGATCCACGTGGCCGAAGACGGGATGACGGTCACGGTGGGGGAAGGGGGCACGTGAGCGGGAGAATACATTTTTGCGGGATCGCGGGAACGGGTCTGAGTGCCCTGGCCCGGTTGGCGGTCTGGCGCGGGCTGCGGGTCAGCGGTTCGGATCGTTTTTTCGATCGGGGGGAGTCGCGGGAACTGCGGCGGGCGCTGGAGAAGGAAGGGATCGTCATTCTTCCCCAGGACGGTTCCGGGGTCAGCGGGGCCGAAACGGTCGTGAGTTCGGCGGCGGTCGAGGCGGATATCCCCGACGTGGCGGAGGCACGGAAAATGGGAGTGTCCGTGGTCTCCCGCGCCGCCTTTCTCCGGGAATGGGGACGTCCATACCGCCGGGTGGCCGTAGCCGGGACCAACGGGAAGTCGACGACGACGGCGATGCTGGCCTGGATACTGCACCGCCTGGGGCGGGACCCGACGGTGGTCCTGGGGGCCGAGCCGCGGGGCGACTGGGGCGGAGAGGGCAACGCCCGCGCGGGAGGATCGGACCTCTTCTGCTTCGAGGCCGACGAAAGCGACGGGGAACTGGATTCCTACCGCCCCGAAGTCGGAGCGGTTACCAACATCTCGGAAGATCATTTTTGCCTGGACGATCTGGTCGGGATCTTTCAGCGCTTCGCCGCCTCCGTGACGGAGACGCTGGTCGTCAACCGGGATTCGTCGCCGTGCCGCGCACTTTTTCGGCACGCCCGTTCCTGCACGACTTTCTCCCTGGAGGGGGAGGGGGATTACAACGCCTCGGAGGTGGAATTGAAGCCCGCCGGTTCCCGCTTCCGCTGGAATGAAATCCCATGCTTCATTTCCCTCCCCGGCGTTCATAATGTCGCCGATGCCCTCTGCGCTTTGACCGTCGCCGCGGTGCTGGGCGCCGATCCCCGTTCGGCCGCCGACGCCCTGGCTTCGTTCCCCGGGTTGGGAAGGCGACTGGAGGTGGTGGGGTACTCCGGCGGAACCGCGGTTCTCGACGACTACGCCCATAACCCGGCCAAGATCGCCGCTTCCCTGGCCGCGGCGCGGCTGCTGAAGAAACACCTGGCGGTAGTGTACCGGCCCCACGGTTTTACCCCGCTGGCCCGTTTCCTTGCCGGGTACGCCCGGGCCTTTTCCGCGGGGTTGGGACCGGAGGATCTCCTGGTTCTCCTCCCGGTGTTCTACGCGGGGGGCACCGCCGCGGAGGGGAAGGGCAGCAGGGACTTGGCCGTCGGGATAACCGGGGGCTGCCGCGTCCTCCTGGCCGACGACCTGGACGAGGCCGCGGCCGCGGTGGAGCAGGCCTTGCGCCCGGAAACCGCGGTTATTTTCATGGGGGCCAGGGACCCGGATCTTTCATCCGGCGCCCGACGGTTTTTGTCTTCGCTGCGCGACCGGGGGGGGGAAGGGTGAGGAGATGCGCTACCGGGAGGCCTTGGAATATCTGTATTCGCTGAGGTTGTTCGGGACCAAGCTGGGACTCGACAATATCCGCGAAGTGCTCCGGCGCCTCGACCACCCGGAAGCGAATATCGATTTTTACCACGTCGCCGGAACCAACGGCAAGGGCTCCACCTGCGCCTTTTTGAACAGCCTGCTCGGCCTCACCCGGACCCGGGTGGGATGCTTCACCTCCCCCCATTTGGAAGACTTCCGGGAACGGATCCGAGTCGACGGCAAGGCGATAGGGAAGAAGGAAGTCTGCCGTTTGCTGGAACGCCTGGCGCCGGTCCTGGAGGGCGTGGCCCGCGCTCCGGGCTGCGCCCACCCCACCTACTTCGAAGCCGTGACCGCCCTGGCCCTCTGCTATTTCCGGGAACGCGGGGTCGAAGCCGCGGTCTGGGAAGTGGGAATGGGGGGGCGGTTGGACGCCACCAACGCGGTCGTCCCCAAGGTCGCGGTCGTCACCACGGTGGCGATGGACCACTCCGCGTATCTGGGGAACGACCTGGAGAGCATCGCCGCCGAAAAGGCCGGTATCGTCAAATCCGGGGTGCCGACGGTGACGGGAGACCTTCCACCGGAAGCCCAGGGGGTGGTGAAAAACGCCTGCCGGATTCGGGGGGCGCGACTGTTGCGGGCATCGTCGCTGTTCTCCCGGACGGAGCCGGAGGTGGCCGGTTCCCGAAGCGTCTTTACGGTGGGTTTTCCCGACGGCCTCGGCGTAAAACTGGCTCTGCGCCTCCTGGGGCGGCATCAGGCCGACAACTGCCTCACCGCCCTGGCGGCCTGGTGGACGGGAGAGGCCGGCGCCGCCGGGCGCCTCGACCGCGGCCGGGTGGCCCGGGCCCTGGAGGAGACCTTTTGGCCGGGACGCTTCGAGATCATGCGCCGCGGGGGGATAGAGTTCATCGTCGACGGCGCCCATAATCCGGCGGGGGCCCGGGCCCTCGCCGACGTCCTGGGCCGATACCTGCGGGGGCGCCCGTATTCCCTGATTCTGGGGGTCCTGGCGGACAAGGACGTGGACGGTATCGTCCGGGAACTGGTTCCCGGGGCCCGAGTGGTCCGGACGGTTACGGTGGCGGGCAGCAGGGCCCTTCCCGGGGAGGAACTGGCGGCCCGCTGCCGCGCCGCCGGGGATGACGGAAGGATTATTTCCTGCGAAACCCTTGAGCGGGCGATCGGGGATTGCTATAGTGGCGCAGAGCCCGTTTCGACCGTGGTGGTCGCCGGATCGCTCCGGCTGGCGGGGGCGGCTCGGGGGATGATCGGGTCCCGGGACCGGCGGACCCGGAGGGGATGAAGATGACCGAATCTGGAACCGTTGCCATCATTCATGCCATAATCCTGCGGCCCAACCGGGAGCCGCGGAAAGGAAGCATTCTCATCCGCGACGGGAAGATCCAGGAACTCCTTCCCGATCAGCTTCCCAGTCTTTCCCGGAGCGTCCGCAAGATCAACGCCGAGCGTAATTTCGTCGCGCCCGGATTCATCGATCTGCACGTCCATGGCGCCGGCGGCCATCATTTCAGCGATCGGCCCTACCGGAATCTCTACGGAATTATCCGCACCCTCTACCGGTTCGGGACCACTTCCTGTCTGCCCACGCTTTCGGCGCTCTCGCCCGAAGAGATTCTCGAATATATCCGCTTCATCAAGGGTCCGGCGTCGAAATCGAAATACCGTTCGTCGATTCTGGGCCTCAACCTGGAAGGACCTTTCATCAGCATCGGCAAGCGCGGAGCCCAGCCCCTGCGTTATATCCGCAAAGCCGACCCCGATTGCCTCCGGCAGTTCCTCAAGGAAGCCGACGGGTTGATTAAAATCATGACCCTGGCCCCGGAACTGCCGGGAGGAGAGGACCTGATATCGCTCCTGACCGCCAGCGGCGTGATCGCGGCCATCGGCCATACCCAGGCCGGGTACGACGAGACCCGAAAAGCCGTGGAGCGGGGTTTGAACTACGCCACGCATATCTTCAACAGTTATCCGCCCCTGCACCACCGCGAACCCGGCGCCCTGGCCGCCATTCTCGAGGAAGAACTCGTCAACGCCGAATTGATCGCCGACGGGGTGCACGTTTCCCCGGTTCTGATCCGGCTTCTGTTCCGGCTCAAGGCCTTCGAAAGGATTCACCTGGTCACCGACGGCACCGCCGCCATGGGGAAGAAGCTGGCCAAGTTCACGATGGGAGGGAGGGACGTCTCCGTCGCCGACGGCCGGGCCAGCCTGAACGACGGCACCCTGGTGGGATCGGTTCTTCCCATGAACCAGGCCCTGAAGAATCTGGTCGAATACACGTCGGTTCCGCTCTCGCGGGCCATCTCTCTGGCTACGCTCCATCCGGCCCGCGTGCTGGGCATCGATCACGTCAAGGGAGACCTGGGCGAGGGCATGGACGCCGATCTGGTCATCTTCGACCGCAAATTCACCGTCAAGCGGACCATGGTCGGGGGAAAAGAAGTGTTTCCCCATCCTCCCGGATCGGGGAAATGATCCGGTTCGTTTTCAGGACGGCGGCTCTCCTGGTCCTGGCGGCCCTGGTATACGGACTGGTGCTTCTCTACCGGGAACAGCCGGAAGAAGAACAGGAGGCGATCCGGGCGCGGGTGTGGGGGGCCTTCCGCGATATCTCCCTGACCCTGGGCAAAGCCGGACGCCGTACCGTGGAACAGGGGATCGGCCTTATCTCCGGGGCCGAAGAGAAGCCGGGCACGGAAAACGGGGAGTGACCCGCCGGCCGCGTTCCCCCTCCCGCGGAGATACGAGCGCCCCCTCTAGCCCGGGCGCGCTTCCGGGGTCGGTCTTTTCCCGACGATTTTTCCGATAAGCCCGATCAGGAGGAGAACGGCTCCGGTCCCGACGGCCAGGGTTTCGGCCGGAATTCCCGGTGGGGGGACGACCGCGAGCATGGGATCGAGAGCGATGAGAGCGAACCCCGCGGCCCCCAAAAAAATCTGCCATCCTTTCGCGGGGGGAGAGGTCAGGATCAAAGCCGCGGGAACGGCGAGAAGATAGTAATGGATCCAGACCAGGCGGGAGGAAAGGATGAAGACCAGTGCGCCCAGGGCGATCGCCGCCTGCCAGGAAGAGGAAAAAATCTCGGGGCTCCTCATCCGCCGGCGCGCGCCGGCGGCGACGGCCGCCGCCGCGACCCCGAAGAGCCCGAGCGCCAGGGGAATGCTCAGATCGGTGCCGGCCCAACGGGAGAAGTACCAGCCCGGGGCGTAATTTCCCAGGCGGGGAGGGATGATGTCGGGAGGCATGGCCGCCGCCGCTTCCACCCATCGTTTCCAGCACCCGATCCCGCCCCAGGCGACGGCGGCGGCGGCCACGGCCGTGGCCCCTCCCAGCGCGGCCCCGGCGAAGAAGCGTCCGGCCGCGGCCGTCTTCCTCCAGGCCAGGAGCGACACCGCCGCCAACCCCGCCGCCGGCGCCAGGTTGGGTTTGAAAGCCACCGCCAGGCCCAGAAGAAACCCGGCGAGCCCGTACCCGGCCGGGCCGTCGCGCGCACCCGCCCAGAAAACCGCTCCCAGCATCCCCAATTGGAGACGGTTGACGTTGGCGGCCCTGAGATCGGCTGCCGCCGGCTGATAGGCGAGGAGGAGGAGCAGCAGCAGCAGGGGAGGGATCCAGGGCCGGGAACGGGCGGCGGCGCCGCCGGCCGCGGCGAAGACGACCAGGGCCGCCGTGCCCGCCAGCTGGAAGAGATCGAGCGCCCGGGAGTAGGGAAGCAGGGCCAGAGGAGAGAACAGAGCGTAGAGAAAGGGAGAAGAGTAGACTTCCAACTCCCGGCGAAAGCCCGCGGCCGCCCGCCACCGCCGGTCGGTTCCGGCGTACGGAAATTCCCGGACCACGCGGTCTTCCCAGCTCTCCCCCTTTCCTCGACCATAGAGGTCGAGGGGCGCCCCTCCGGCCATAATCCTGCCCACGGACCAGTATTGATAAAAATCGATCCCCTCGTAGCGCCCCGCCGAAGCCGCGACCAGCCCGGCCGCAAGCAGGGAGAGAGACCAGAGTACGGTAGTGACGACGGAACCCGCCCGGTTTATCATAGTGACCGCAGACCGGAAGAAATTGGAAGACCCCATGCCTTTCGCCGATAATCTACCACGTACCGCCGCCCGAGGCCAGCCGCTCCCGCCGTGCCGGGTCTCATTCCCGGCGGCGGCGCTGCTGCTGCTGGCGGCTCTGGTCGTCTATTACCCCTGCCTGGGGGGCGGGTTCTTTCTCGACGACGGTATCCACATCGCCGGCCCCGCCGGGCCGATCCGCTCTCCGGGTTGGCCGGAGCTGCTTGACCGCCCGTTCTTCACGATCCCGGGGACGGGAGCGGGGCAATACTACCGCCCGGCCGCGCTGGCGGCCTACAAACTCATTCTGGGAGCGGCCGGGGACAACCCGGTTCCGTTTCATCTGGTCAACGTCGTTCTGCACGCCGCCGCCGGCGCCCTCGTCGCTTCCCTGGCGGCGCGCTGGCTCGGTTCGGCTCCGGGCGGTCTGGCCGCGGGGCTTTTCTTTCTCGTCCATCCTCTCCAGGCGGAGGAGGTGGCCTATATTTCGGGGATGGGCGGGCTGCTGGCGGCGCTGGGCATGCTCCTTTCCCTGCGCCTGCTCCTGGGGGCGGCCGGGAAAGGCACGGTGGCGGTCTCGACGGGCGTCTATGCCTGCGCGCTTCTGAGCAAGGAGTCGGCCCTGTTGTTCCCGGTCTGGGCGGCGCTGCTGATCTGGGCCGAAACCCCCGGCATGTGCGGATTGAAGCGGCTTCGTCTGCTCCTCCCCCATTGCCTGGCGGCGGGTCTGTATCTCGCCCTGCGCGCTTGGTTTCTGCCGGGGATCGCCTTTCTCGGGTCCGCCGGAGGGCCGGGGCCGGCGGCCGGGATCCCGGCTTCCGCCCGGGGGCTCCTGGAAAGCGCCCGGCTGGTCCTTCTCCCCGGCGGACTTCATCTTTTCCGGTCCCTTCCCCTAAAAGGGGCTCCGGCTGCCGCCGCCGCCGGAGCGGCCCTGGCGGCGGGTGGAGCGGTGCTTTATGCGAGCCGGTTGGCCCGCCCCCGCGACCTTCCTTTCTGGCCGGCTGCCGGCGCCGTCTGGTTTCTGGCGGCGATGGCTCCCTTCGCCGGGATCAAACCGCTGCTGCTGCAGCCGGGCGTGGTCTTCTGGGGAGAGCATTTCCACTATCTGGCCCTGGGTGGGGCGGCGCTGCTGTTCGCCGGAGCGTTCCGAGCCGCAGCCCGGTGCGCCCGCGTTTCCGCCCGGCTGGGAGCGGGAACGATCCTCGTCCTTCTCGCCGTTCTTTCCCAACGGCAGGCCGCGCTCTGGGGCGCGCCCCCGCTTCTGGCGGCCGGGGCCGCCGCCGCCGAGCCCCGGCTGTTTCGGACCCGGGCCGTCCTGGCCGATGTGCTTTCTTCCCGCGGCCGCTACGCCGAAGCCGTCGAGGAATACGCCGCGGCCCGAGAGAACCTGCGCCGCAGCGCGAACCCGGTTTCCGAGTCCGGCTACGCCCCCCTGGAGCGGAAGCTGTTGTACGGATATCTGCTCGGCTCCTGTTACGCCCAGGGGCGCCAGGGGCACTATCTGGAGGCGGCACGATCCGCCGCCGCCGCCTGGGGCCTGTTCCCGGAGGATAGCCTGGCGGCCTCGTATTTTTTTTCCGCTCTGGCGGAAGCGTGGAAATCAGGGGTGCTAGGGAAGTCGAGGTACCCCGGCGATTTTTCGGACCTGAAGACCATATGGAAAAACTTCTCCGGGCGGCCTTCGCCGCCGCCGGCTTAGAAAGCGGGGTTCCATGGCCGAACGGTATTCGTTTTTTCTGCGCACCTACGGATGTCAGATGAACCGGCACGATTCCGCGCGGATCGCCGGAGCGCTGGAGAGGGCGGGGTTTGTGCGGGTCGAGGACGACCGGGACGCGCGGATCGTCCTTCTCAACACCTGCAGCGTCCGGGATCACGCAGAAGAGCGGGTCCGGGGGAAACTCCACGAATACGCCCACCGCAAAGCCGCCGATCCCGCCCTGGTGGTCGGAGTCCTGGGCTGCATGGCCGAGATCCGGGGGAGCGAACTCGCGGGGCGTTTTCCTGCCGTCGACCTGGTGGTGGGGCCCGGGCGTTTTTCGGAGATCGGCGCTCTCCTTCGCCGGGTACTGGGAGAGCGGGACCGGATCGTCGCCCCCGGGACCGGGCGGGACGAGGCTTTCTTTTCCCTGGAGCCGTCGCGTTCCCCCGGGCCCCGCGCGTCCATCACCATCATGCGCGGCTGCGATAATTTCTGTTCGTACTGCATCGTCCCCTTCAGCCGGGGCCGGGAATGGAGCCGTCCTCCCCGCGATATTCTGGCCGAGGCGCGCCGGGCGGCGGCTGCCGGGTGCCGGGAAATCACCCTGTTGGGACAAAACGTCAATTCCTACCGGGGCCGGTCCGGGGACGGGAGCACGGCCGACTTTCCCGATCTGCTTCTCCTGTTGGACGGGGTGGAGGGGGTGAAACGGATCCGGTTCGTGACTTCGCACCCCAAGGACATCTCCGAAAGCCTGATCCAGGCGGTTCGGGAACTGAAGAGCGTTTGCGAAGACATCCATTTTCCGGCCCAGTCCGGGTCGGACCGGATTCTGAGCCTCATGAACCGGGGGTATTCGCGGGAAGAGTACCTGGAAAAGGCGGCGCGGCTGCGCCGGCAAATACCCGGGGTTTCCCTGCGTTCGGATTTTATTGTAGGATTTCCCAGCGAGACCGAAACCGATTACCTCCGGACGCTGGACCTGATGGAGCGGGCGCGGTTCTCCCAGGTGTTCGCCTTCACCTACTCGCCGCGCCCCGGAACGGCCGCCGCCCGGCTCGACGACGACGTCGGGCCGGAGGAGAAGTCGAGACGTCTCGATGCGCTGCTGCGGCTCCAGCAGCGGATCGGCGCGGAGGAAAACGAGCTTTTCGTGGGAGAAACGGTGGAAGTGATGCATGAAGGCCGCAACCGCCTCCGCCCCGAACGGGGGCAGGGCCGCGCCCGGGACGGGAGGATGGTTTTCTACCCCTTGACCCGGGCCCACCCGCCCGGATCGCTGCTGAGGATCGCGATCGCGGCCTCGACGCCCCTGAGCCTCTTCGGAGAAACCGTGACGGAGCGCCCGGCGCATGACTGAACTTTCCCCCGGCAAAGACACCCCCATGCTCCGCCAGTATCGGGCGGTCAAGAACCAGGCCCCGGGAGCGATCCTGCTTTTCCGACTCGGCGATTTTTACGAAATGTTCGGAGAAGACGCCCGCCGGGCGGCCCCGGTGCTGGAGATCGCCCTGACCGCCCGCAACACCATGCCCATGTGCGGCATTCCTTACCATGCCGCCACCGGGTATATCGCCAAGCTGGTCAAGGCGGGGTTCAAGGTCGCCGTCTGCGACCAGGTCGAGGATCCCCGGCAGGCCCGGGGCATCGTCCGCCGGGAGATCACCCGGATCATCACCCCGGGGACGATGGTGGAAGAGGAACTGCTCGACCAGGCCCGCGCCAACTATCTGGCCTCGGTCTGCCGGCTGGGCTCGGTGTTCGGCCTGGCCTCTCTGGAAATTTCCACCGGGGAGTTCCGGACCACGGAGATCGGGACCGTGGAACAGCTCCTGGACGAATTGATCGGCCTGCGCCCGGGCGAACTGCTGCTCCCCCCCTCGCTCGAGGAAGAAGTGGGGAAGCCGCTGCAGGCGCAGCTCGGATCCGGCCCCCTGTTGACTACGGTCGAGGAATGGAAATTCGATTACGAGATGGCGTACGAAACCCTCAACCGTCAGTTCGGGACCGCCTCGCTGGACGGTTTCGGCTGCGCCGCCATGATCCCCGGGATCGCCGCCGCGGGCGCGGTCATGGAGTATGCCCGGGAAAACCTGCGCCGGCCCGTCGGCCATATCCACCACCTGATCGCCTACGAGACGGGACATTACATGGTTCTGGACGCCGCCACCCGTTCCAGCCTGGAGTTGGTGGAACCCTTACGCGGGACCGACGACACCGCCACCCTCCTGGGCGCGGTGCGAAGGACCGTAACTCCCATGGGCGCCCGGCTGCTGCGGGAATGGCTGGTTCGCCCCCTGGTCGATCCCGCCGCCATCTCCCGCCGCCTCGAAACCGTGGAAGGGCTGATTTCCCGCCGCGATATTCTGACGTCCGTCCGGAGCCGCCTGAAGGAAGTGCGGGATCTGCAACGGTTGATCGCCCGGATCGCCTGCGGAACCCCGAACCCCCGGGACCTGGGCGCCGTCCGTCAGTCGTTGAAGGCCGTGCCCGGGTTCAGGGAAGAACTCGCGGGGTTCGCGGACGGGATATGGGAGGATATCCGCGCCGGGCTCCATGATTTCACTTCCCTCGTGGAACTTCTGGAACGGGGCCTGGTCGACACGCCACCCCTTTCTCCCGGCGACGGCGGGGTGATCCGGGAAGGTTTCGACGGCGAATTGGACGGGATCCGCCGGCTGGCCCGCGAAGGCAAGGATTGGATCAGCCGCTATCAGGCGGAGGAAATCGAACGCACGGGAGTCAAGTCGCTCAAGGTCCGCTACAACAGGGTGTTCGGATATTTCATCGAGATCACCAAAGCCAACCTCGCCTCGGTTCCGGATCATTATCTGAGAAAGCAGACCCTGGCCAACGCCGAACGCTTCATCACCGACGAACTGAAGGAGTACGAAGACAAGGTCCTGGGCGCGCAGGAACGCGCCGCCGCCATGGAGTACGCCCTCTTCGAGAAACTCCGGGACGCCGTGCGGGAACGGGAACGGCTTATCCAGGAGACGGCGGGTTCGCTGGCCCTTCTCGACGTCGCCGCCGGTTTTGCCGATACCGCCCTTGCGCACAACTTCGTCCGGCCCATTGTCGAGGAGAGCGGGGTCCTGACGATAAGGAACGGAAGGCACCCGGTCGTGGAACAGACCGTGGCCGCCGGCAATTTCGTGGGGAACGACACCGAGATGGACGGAGCAGAGAGCCAGATTCATATCATCACCGGGCCCAACATGGCCGGGAAGTCCACCTATATCCGGCAGGTGGCCCTGATCGTTCTTCTCGCCCAGACCGGCAGCTTCGTGCCCGCCGATTATGCCCGGATCGGGTGCGCCGACCGGATTTTCGCCCGTGTCGGCGCCTCGGACGACCTCTCCCGCGGCCAGAGCACGTTCATGGTGGAAATGACCGAAACCGCCAATATCCTGCACCACGCCACGCCCCGCAGCCTGATCATCCTCGACGAGATCGGACGCGGGACCAGCACGTTCGACGGGATTTCGATCGCCTGGGCCGTGGCCGAGTATCTGCATAACCGTCCGGCCCGCAAAGCCAGGACCCTGTTCGCCACTCACTACCACGAACTGACGGAGCTGGAACTCACGCTTCCCGGGGTGAAGAACTTCAACGTGGCCGTGAGGGAATGGAACGACCGGGTGATCTTCCTGCGCAAGGTGGTGCCCGGAGGCACCGACCGAAGCTACGGCATCCAGGTGGCGCGGTTGGCCGGGCTGCCCCGAGCGGTTATCGAACGGGCCAACCGGATACTTTCCGGACTCGAGTCCGGCACGCTCTCGGCCGACGGGAAACCGAAGTTCGCCGTTTCCCTCCCCTCTCCGGATACCGGCGGCCAGCAACTGACGTTGTTCGAGACCGAAACCGATCCGGTCGTGGACGAGCTGCGTTCGATGCGGCTGGAATTCATGACGCCCTTCGAGGCGATGCAGAGGCTCAAGGAGCTGAAAGACCGTCTCGACCGGAGTGGCTGCCGCGGATAAAAACTGTTATATTATTGTACAGTCTCCTGCGAAAACGGTCGTACCGGAAGGGAACGAAGGCGATATATGAAGCAACCCGATCTGCGGTGGATGCGCCGGGAATATTCCCTGAGCCGGGTAGTGATGGAGAACACCCTGGTCGGGACCTGCATGGGTCTGCTGGTAGGACTGCTGCTGCGCGGCTGCCTCCCCCAACTCAACCAGATCAACCTCGATTGGGTGATCTTCATCCTGATCGGCATGATCATCGGCCTGCTCAGCGGCTTCGAACGGAAGCGCCAGGCCCAGATGGAAAAGAAAAAAAACCTGCTGGAGAAAGAGGTCCGGGAAAGCCGGGGCGCCCTGGTCACCACCGAAGACCGCTATAAGAACCTCTTCGACAACGCCAACGACGTGATCATGGTTCTCGACAGCGACGGCCGGTTCGTCGAGGTCAACGGGAAGTTCCGGGATATCCTCGGATATGAAGCGGCCGAATGGCTGGGCCGTTCCTTCTACGATCTGATTACGGCCGCCTGCCGCGACGTCGCCATCAAGAACTACTGGGAAACGCTCAAGGGCGGAGCGCCCCGGTTCGAACTGGACGCGGTTCACGCCGGGGGAAGCACCATCAACCTCGCCTGCGCCAATTCGCCGGTCCGCGACCGGGAAGGGGAGGTGATCGGGGCCATGATCATCGCCCGCGACATTTCCGAGAGCAAGAACCTGGAGGAACTGCAGAACCGCTTCATCTCCCATGCCTCCCACGAGCTCAGGACTCCGCTCACCGCCATGCGGGAGTTCGCGTCGCTGCTCATCGACGGGGTGGCCGGGGAACTGAACGAGGACCAGAAAAAGTACCTGGAGCGGGTGGAAGCGAATATCGACCGTCTGGCCCGGATCATCGACAATCTTCTCCTCATGTCCCAGGCCGAGCAGGAAAAGATCGTGCTGGACAAGAGACAGCTCGATTTCGGGGAAGTCCTGGCCCAGGTCAAGGAGGATTACCAGGCCGCCGCCGCCAAAAAGCGCCAGGATCTCACGCTCAACCTGGGGGAAGAAATGCCCCGGATTCTCTTCGATCCGGACCGGGTGATCCAGGTCCTGATCAACCTTCTCGGCAACGCCATGAAATTCACCCCCGACGGGGGCCGGATCGAACTGGGGGCGCGGCGCGACGGAGCCAGCCTGGTCGCCTGGGTCAAGGACAACGGGGTGGGGATCAAGTCCGAAGACCATGAAAGGATATTCGACCGGTTTCAGCAGATCCGTGACGGGCACAAGTTCGGCCGCAAGGGAGCCGGGCTGGGGCTGGCCATATCCCGCGAGATTATCCGGCTGCACCGGGGGGAGATGTGGGTGGAGAGCGAGGTGGGGCAGGGCAGCACCTTCTATTTTTCTCTTCCCATCACCCAGGCCCCCAAGGTGCTCCTGGTGGACGACGACCCCGACCTAGTGGAGATGTACAAGGATTTTCTCACCCCCTACCACTACCGGGTGATAACCGCCTACAACGGAGAGGAAGCCATCCGCAAAGCCGTGGCCGAAGTCCCCGACCTGGTGGTGTTGGACATCGTGATGCCGAGGATGAACGGTTACGAGGTGATGGGACGCCTCCGGGAGTCGCAGACCACCTGCGGGATCAGGGTCGTCATTCTCACCGGCTACGGCCTCGACGAGAAGCGCCTGGCCGCCTACGGCGACCGGGCCATTCCGGCCCTGCGCAAGCCCGTGAGCATGAACGAATTCGTCAAGGTGGTGCAGGGAGAACTGGAAAAGCGAGAGGAAGAACTGTTGGAAGGAGAGAAAGCCGGTGAGTGAGAACCGCAACCTGGTGCTGGTAGTGGACGACGAGGAAGACCTGGTCATCGCCCTCAAGGCCCGGTTTCAGTCGGCCGGGTACGAGGTGGAGGTCGCCCGGGACGGTTTGGAAGCGTTGCGCAAGGCTCGCACCCTCGACCCCGACGTCATCATCCTCGACGTCATGCTCCCCAAGATGGACGGTTTCAAGGTCTGCCGTATGCTCAAATTCGACAACCGCTACTCCCGGATCCCGGTGCTCATGCTTTCGGCCCGGGGGCAGGAGGTTGACCAGGAGATGGGGAAGAAGGTGGGGGCCGACGATTACATGGTCAAACCCTTCGATTCGGCCAAGCTCATGAGCCGGGTCAAGGAACTGTTGGGGAACTGAGCGGAGCCTCATGTTCGAGAACGAGGAAAACGTCGTCGTCAACCGCCTGCTGGACGCGGGCCGGATCGACGAGGAACAGCTCGACCGGGCCCGCAAATCGGGGATCAAGCCCCTGCACGAGGCCCTGATCGAACTGGAGTTTCTCGGCCAGGACGAAATCTACGAAACCATCGCCCTGGAGTTGGGGGTTCCCTACGCCAACTTATCCAATTATATGGTGGACGAGGACGTCTTCACCCTGATCACCGAGGAAGTCGCCCGGCGGTTTCAGATCTTTCCGCTCTACCTTCTCGAGGATTCGATCGGCCTGGCCATGGCCGATCCCCGCAACGTCGAGGCACTGGATCAGGTGGCTCTGATGACGCGCCTGACCGTCGATCCCTTCCTGGCTTCGCCGCGGGACATCAAGCGGGCGATCGAGCGCCGGTTCCAGTCCCAGATGGGGTCCGTGGAGGAAATGATCGAGGACCTTGAGGTCACCCGCCTGATCGAGGAGGAGGAGGAGATCCCCGAGCTCAAGGATCTGACCGACGAAGCCCCGATCACCAAGCTCGTCAACCTGATCCTGGCCCAGGCCGTCCGCGACCGGGCCAGTGACGTCCATATCAACCCCGACGAAAACGCGCTGAGGGTCCGGTTCCGCATCGACGGGGTCCTTTACGAGGTGCCGTCCCCCCCGCCCCGGCTGCGGGCGGCGATCACCTCGCGGATCAAGGTCATGAGCAATCTCAACATCGCCGAGACCCGCAAACCCCAGGACGGCCACGTCCGGCTCAGGATCGAGGGCAACGACATCGACATCCGCGTTTCGACCCTGCCCACGGTTCACGGCGAAAACGTGGTTCTGCGCATCCTCAATTCCAGCAGCGTCATCGTCGGCCTCGATCAATTGGGGTTTACCAGCCGCAACCTGGAGATATTCCGTCAGATCATCTTCAAGCCTCACGGGGTGCTGCTCAACACCGGTCCCACCGGGAGCGGGAAGACCACGACCCTCTACACCGCCCTGCAGACGGTCAACAGCATGGACAAGAACATCATCACGGTGGAGGACCCGGTGGAATACCGACTGCGCCTCATCCGTCAGGTCCAGGTCAACCCCCGGGTGGGGCTGAGCTTCGCCTCCGGTTTGCGGTCGATTCTGCGCCAGGACCCGGACATCATCATGGTGGGTGAAATCCGGGACGCGGAAACGGCCGAGATCGCCATTCAGGCGGCGCTGACCGGGCATTTCGTCCTCTCCACCCTGCACACCAACGACGCCGCCGGCGCCATCCCCCGGCTGATGCACATGGGGGTCGAACCGTTCCTGGTGGCGGCGGCGCTGGAGGCGATCATGGCTCAGCGGCTGGTCCGGAGGATCTGCCCCCAGTGCCGGGTCGCCTACGAACCCCATCCCCTGGTTCTGAAACAGATCGGACTCGACCCCGAAAAGAAAGTCGAATTTTTTCGGGGAGAAGGCTGCGATTTATGCCGCGGCACGGGGTACAAGGGCCGGGTGGCCATCTTCGAGATCATCGAGTTGAGCCCCGCCATCCGGCACCTGGCCATAGCCAAGGCCGGGAGCGACGACATCATGGACGCCGCCATCAGGGAAGGCACGGTGTCCCTCAAAGACGACGCGCTGCGCAAGGTCCTCGACGGAGAGACCACGGTGGAGGAGATGGCCCGGGTCACCGGGACCAAAGTCGATCTCGGGCCCCCGGAAGCGGAGGCGCCGGGCTCCTCCGGAGAGGCGGGGGAGGGGGAAGAAGTCCTTCCCGAAACGGTTTTCGAGGAGGAAGGCGCCTCCGACTCTCTTTCGATCGACGACTACGAGCGGCAGATAACCCACTGGCTGGCAAAAAAATAGCCCGGCCTCCCGAAGGGGAAAAACCATGTACGAGAAATACTGGGGTTTGAAGGAAAAGCCGTTCCGCAACACCCCCGACCCCAAGTTTCTCTGCGATTTCAGCCAGTACTCCGACTCCCTGATGAAACTGACCTACTCGGTCAGGGAGAACATGGGAGCGGCGCTCCTCACCGGGGTCTTCGGCTGCGGCAAGACCCTGGTGGCCCGGGCCCTGATGAACGGTCTCAGCCGCGGCAAATACGCCTTCGCCTACCTATCCTACCCGCCGGCCTCGGGCGGCGAATTCCTGCGCGCGGTGGTCAGGACCCTCAAATACAGCGAACTCCCGGAAAAGAAGACCGAACTCATGGAAGACGCGCTCTTGGAAGCCCTGCAGGGACAGGTCCAGGACAACGAGAGAGAGGGGAAAGAGACGGTCATCATTCTCGACGAGGCCCACGCCGTGGAGAACGACCAGATCTTCGAAAAGGTCCGCTTGCTGCTGAACTTCCAGAAGGAGGACCGGTTTCTGGTCAACCTGCTTCTGGTCGGGCAGCCGGAGCTGCGGAACAAGGTCGCCAACCTCCGGCAGCTCGACCAGCGGATCGCCATCCGCTGCCACCTCAACCCGCTCACCCGGGAACAGAGCGCCGACTATATCCGCCGCCGGCTGGGGACGGCGGGAAGGGAAGACGAAATTTTCACCGAGGAAGTGGTGGAAGAGATATTCAAGGAAACCGGCGGCATTCCCCGGCGGATCAACCACCTCTGCGATTTGGGGCTGATGACGGGGTTCGCCCGCAAAGCCCCGCGGATCGATGCCGCCGTCTTCCGCGAATCCCGGGAAATATTCGCCGGCACCGCTCCCGGAACCGGAGGAGAAAGCGGTGGGGAAATCCCTGCTTTTAGTCAACCATAACCCGTCGCAGCTCGCTTCCTGGCGGGCCCGGCTGGAAGGATGGGGGATACCCTGCGCCGCCACCGCGGATCCTTTCACCGCCCTGCAGTTGCTCCACCTCCAGGAGACGGGGGGGATGATCTGCCGGGAAGACCTCCCCATCATGTCCGGCCCGGAACTGGCCCGCCGCGCCCAGCGCAGCCACCCCCGCCTGGCGGTTCGAGTGATGGGCCGCCCCCGCGGGGGAGAACTTTCGGACGTCGACTACCACCACGGCGCGGTTTCCTTTCTGGAAGCGGATTTTCTCACCGCGGCCGGCAGGGTCCTGCTGGCCTCGGGAATGCTCCTCACGGAAGGGTGCGGGGAAAAGCTTCTTTCCTTCTCTTCCGATTACCCCGAGATCGTGGGGCAGTCCGGCGGTATTCGGGAGGTCTTCGATCTGATCGACAAGGTCCGCGACCGCGACGTCACCGTCCTCATCCGGGGAGAGTCGGGCACGGGGAAGGAACTGGTGGCCCGGGCCATCCACCGGACCGGGATCAGGGCCGGGAAACCGTTTATTTCGGTCAACTGCGCCGCTCTTCCCGAAAGTCTTCTGGAGAGCGAACTCTTCGGCCATGAAAAAGGAGCCTACACCGGGGCGGATTCCCGGGTGGTGGGAAGGTTCGAGCAGGCCGACGGCGGCTGCCTGTTCCTGGACGAGATCGGAGACATGAGCTTCGAGACCCAGGCCAAGATCCTCCGGCTCCTGGAAGGCCACGAATTCGAGCGGCTGGGAGGACGGACCCCGATCCGCGTGGACGTTCGGGTGCTCGCCGCCACCAACCGGGACCTGGAGACGGCGGTTCGGGAACACCAGTTCCGGGAGGACCTGTATTACCGGATCGGGACCTTTCCCATCTTCATCCCGCCGCTGCGCTCCCGCCGCGAGGACATCCCGCTTCTGATCGGCGCGGTTTTAAGAAACTTCAACCGTTCCACCGAGAAAACGGTGAGCGCGGTTTCGGAAAAAGCCCTGGCCCGGCTCATCGCCTACGACTGGCCGGGAAACATCCGCCAGTTGGAGAACCTGGTCCGCCGGGCGGCGATCCTGGCGGGAGGGGGGGTGATCACCGAGGTCGGCGTCGATACCGGGGAAGAGGTCCCGGGGGGGAGCCGGGCCGGCCCTAAACCGGATTCCGATCCCGCTGCCGCCGGTTTCGCCGCCGAGGAGGGGGAACCGCCGGCGCCGAGGCCGGAAAGGATACGGTCTCTGGCCGAAGCCGAGCGCGAAGCCGTGATCGAGGCCCTGCGGATCGCGGACAACAACATCAGCCGCGCCGCCCGGGGCCTGGGAATATCCCGGGCGACGCTCTATAAAAAAATCAAGGAGTACGGGGTCCGCGAGAGCGGGAAGGAAGGAAAAGACGGCGGAGGGGATCCGTGATTTCTTGAGCGGCGACGGCATTGCCGGGCCGCATCACGGCAACAGCGAACCGACGAGGCGGAACAACCATGGCGATTTACCGATATAAGGCGCGCAGCGACGCGGGCAAGGTGCTTTCGGGGGCCCTTGAAGCCTCGTCGGAGCAGGCCGTCGTCCGGCAGCTGGAGGAGATGGGCTACACCCCCATTTCGGTCAAGCTGGAGAAGGCTTCCCGCAAGTCCCAGAAACGCGGGATCTTCGGGCAGATGGAGAAAGTGAAGGGCAAGGACCTGGTCATGATGACCCGGCAGCTTCACTCCCTGATCCATGCCGGTATCCCCATCATGATGGCCCTCGACGTTCTGGAAAAGCAGTCCCAGAACCAGACCCTGCGCGGGATCCTGACCCGTGTCCAGGAGGAGATCAGCGGGGGCGCCAGCCTCTCCGACGCGCTGCGGAACTTCCCCGGGGTCTTCGACGACCTCTACGTCAACACCGTCCTGGCCGGGGAGACGGGCGGGGCGCTTCCCGAAGTGCTGGGGCGCCTGGCCGACCTCCTCGAATCCGAGCAGGAAACCCGGACAGCGGTCAAGTCGGCGGTGCGCTATCCCATGATCGCCCTGACGGTCCTGATCATCGCGTTCGTGGTCATGAGCACCATGGTGGTTCCCAAGTTCGCCAAGATCTTCACCGCCATCAAGATGGACCTGCCGCTGCCCACCCGGATGATGATCGCCATGAGCAACGGCATGCTTCATTATTACTGGATCCTCATCCCCGCCGTCATCGCCGCGATCTTCGCGTTCATCGCCTACGGCCGGACCAAGAAAGGGCACTATCAGATCGACCGGCTCAAGCTGAAGCTCCCCATCTTCGGTCCGCTTTTCACCAAGCTGGCCATGTTCCGCTTCACCAAGATGCTGGCCACCCTGGAGCGGAGCGGCGTTCCCATCCTCAAGATCATCGAAATCGTCTCCATGACCGTGGGCAACGACATCATGGCCGAACAGCTTCTGGAGATGCGCAAGGACATCCGCGACGGCAAGGGCATCTCCGAATCGATCATGGCCCGGCCGGTCTTTCCCCCCATGGTCAGCAACATGCTCTCGGTGGGGGAGGAGACGGGGCGCCTGGATGAAATGGCGGAATCGGTGGCCTATTACTACGAGCAGGAGATCCGCTACACCGTCGCCACCCTGACCGATCTGATCGAACCGGTGATGACCGTTTTTATCGCCGGGTTCGTGCTCCTCTTCGCCCTGGCCATCTTCCTGCCCATGTGGGACATGATCAAGATCGCCCAGCGCTGAACTTCCGTCCAAAGGAAAGCCACCTTCCTCAAGGAAGAACAGGGAGCGAAAACCGATCAATTATTTATCATTGGCGACAATATATACAAATAAATGTTTATTTAATGAACAACATCCTCCGAAAATAGCTGACATTCTGGCTTCGCTGATATTTTTCTCGACCACACGCTATCTTCCGGACCGAAGACAATATCGGTATCTCTTTTCCGGGCAGCATCTTAAAAATATGCGCCGGGAACCACCCTCGTATTTGGCATGACTGTTGCTTCTATTAAGGCGCGGACAAACCGGAAACCCCTTACCAAGGAGGTAAGACATGAAGGGTTTTACGCTGATTGAACTGATCATCGTGATCGTGATCATCGGCATTCTGGCCGCGGTCGCGATCCCCAAGTACCTGGACCTGCAGGAGCAAGCCCAGAAGGCGGCCCGTGACGGCAACGTTTCCGCCGTCCGTTCCGCGGTGACCATGTACTATGCCGAACAGGCCGCCGCCGGCGGACCGTCCTTCCCGGCCACCATCGTGGCCGACCTCTTCGCCGACGCCACGGTCCCCCCGACCGTCAACGGGACCTGGACCTGGTCCTACGATTCGGCCACCGGCACGGTTTCCACCAACTGAAACGGGCAACAGGCATGATACGAAAGGGCCTCCCCTCATGGGGAGGCCCTTTCGTATTTCCGGAAGCGTCCGGCCGGATCGCGCCCCGCGCCGGGCGGGGGGAGGTCAGACGGGCGTGAAAACGAACCGCCGGGGAGCCGGGGAAGGATGGGCCGTTCCCCTGGCTTGGTTTATTCCGGTGGCCGTGGCCCTGGTCTACTTCCCCGTCTTGACCGGGGAGTTCCAGCTCGACGACTACAACATCATCCGCCACAACCCCGCCCTGCTCCGGGGCTGGGGCGCGGCGGCGGCTTTCTGGCCCTCCCGGGCCCTGGCCCTGTGGAGCTTCCGCCTCAACTTCCTCGTCGGGGGTTGGTCCCTTCCCGGATTTCACGGTTTCAACATAGCTCTGCACGCCGCGTCCGCCCTCGCTCTCTACGGGATCCTGAGGATTTTGCTGGGGCGGACCCCGGCCGCGGCCGCGGGGGCCTTTTTCGGGGCGCTGTTTTTCGCGGTCCACCCCGCCGCCACCCAGGCCGTCAGTTACGTGGTCCAGCGGTTCGTCTCCCTGGCCGGCTGCCTGGTCCTGGCCGCCGTCCTCGGTTACCTGTCCGGGCGCCGGGCGTGGCTGCGGGGGGAAGGGAGAGCCGAGATCGCCGTTCCCTACCTGGCGGGGCTGGCCTGCTTCCTGGGAGCTTCCTTTTCCAAGGAGTCGGCGCTGGTGCTCCCGGCGGCCATCCTGGTCGGCGAAGCCGCGTCGTCTTCGGCGGAGCGCCCGCGGAGCCGGCGCCTGCTCTTCGCGCTGCCCTGGGTGCTGGCGGTTCTGGTCCCGCTGGCGGCGGTGGCCGCCACGGCGGCCCGGCCGGAAGGGGAAGGGATGGACGGATTTTACTACCGCCGGAATTTTTCGTCCGGCTCCGCCGCCCTGACGGTCCCGGCTCAAGGCGTCAGCCTCGCTTCCCGCCGGGAATACCTCTACACCCAGTTGAACGCCTTCCGGGATTACCTGGCTCTGGCCGCCGTACCAGTGGGCCAGGCGGTCTACCACGAGCTGGAGCCGGCGCGCTCCCTGCTCCGGGCGGACGTGGCGGTTTCGGCTCTGCTCCTGTCCGGCTTCCTGCTCCTGGGAGCGCGGCTTCTGGGCGCCGGTTCGGTGGGAGGAGGAGGGATGCTCTGGTTCGTGCTCTGTCTTCTCCCCACTTCTTCGGTGGTGGTGCTCTGGCCGTTTTTCTCCGAACACCACCTCTACCTGGGCCTGGCCGGCGCGGGGACGGTGCTGGCCGCGGCGGTTTCCCTCGCCTCCGGCGCCCGTCCGGCCCCGGCCCGGGCCGCGGCCTGGGCCGTGGTTTTCTGCCTGGCCCTCATGGCTTTTTCCCGGAACCTCCGCTGGGGCACCGAGGTCGCGCTCTGGGAAAGCAACGTCCGGCGTTATCCGGCTTCGGGGCTGGCGCGCTACAGCCTGGCCGGGTCCCTGATCCGCTTCGGCCGTTTCCGGGAAGGGCTGCGCGAGGCCGACCTGGCCGCGGTCCTCACTCCCTCGCTGGACACCTTTCACAACCGCTGGGCGGCCCGGTTTTCCCTGGGCCGCATGCAGGAAGCCTTGGCTCTGGCCGAGGAGTATGCCCGTCTCAACCCCGGCGCCCTCGACCCCTGGCTGATGCTGGCGAAAACACGGCTGGCCCGGGGCGAACCCGGCGCCGCCCGCGCCGCCCTGGATCGGGCCGCCGCGATCGATCCGGAGGCGGTTCCGGTGCTGGTCCTGACGGCGGTCGCGGCCGAACGGGAAGACGACCGGGTTGCGGAAGCAAAGGCACTGGAACGGGTCCTGGGCATCGATCCGGGCAACGAGAGCGCGCTGATCCTCCTGGCCGGGCTCCGGGCCCGGGAGGGAAATTACGCCGAGGCTGACCGGATCTACCGGCGCGCGTTGGAACTTCATTCGGAGTCGGCCCTGGCGGCGTCGAATTACCGCGCTTTCCTCGATGCCCGGAGAGAAACGGACCAGGCCGGGGTCGGCCCCGGGCCGGATTGACGGAAGCCCCGATGCATAGTATTATTACATAAGATGAACACGGTACGGACAATAGCCGCTGCGGCCGGTTTCCTCCTGGTCTGGATCCAGCCTTTTTCTATGGCCTCCGCGTCCGTCATCAGGTTGGCCGCGGGCACGGTCGATACCAGCGCTCTTTCCGGGCGAAACGGGCTCGACGGAGATTCCGCCTACCGATTGATCCAGTTCGACGGTCCCGTCCAGGACTCCTGGCTGGAGTCCTGCCGGGCGGCGGGGATCGAGTTGTTGGACTACGTTCCCGACTTCGCCTTTATCGCCCGCGTCCCCCGCGACCGCCGGCAAGCGATTTCGGAGCTTCCCCACCTGGCCTGGACCGGGCCCTGGCTGCCCGGTTACCGGGTTTCCCCGTCGCTGCGGAATCGGGGAGCCGCCGCGCGGAAGGTGGTGTTCGTTCTCTTCCCCGGCGTCGATCCCGAACCTTTTCGGGAAGCGGTGGGGAAGGTTGGGGGGGAGGTGACGGCGACGGCGGCCGGTCCCTGGAAAACCCGGGTCCTGGCTACGGTCCCGGGAGCGGGCCTGGAAGAGCTGGCGGCCGAAGAAGGGGTGAAATGGGTCGAGCCCGCCCCCCGCTGGGACTGGCATAACAACAAGGCTTCGGAGATCGTGGGAGCCTCCGTGGTCCGTTCCAGCCTGGCCGTCTACGGTTCCGGGGAGACGGTGGGGATCGCCGATTCCGGGATCGACCGGGGATCGAAGAAACCGTCGGAGCTGCTGGCGGATTTTCTCGACGGGTCCGGGAGTTCGCGGGTCACGGCCATCGTCCACCTCTCCACCGCGGTCAAGGACATGATCGGGCACGGGACCCACGTGGCCGGGACCATCCTCGGCAACGGCAAGCTCTCGGGGGCGACGCCGTCCTCCCGGGTTTTCCCTTCCACCTGCTACGCCGGGATCGCGCCCGAGGCTGAACTGGTGGTGCAGAACATCGCCGACCTCAACGGCAACATCACCGGTCTCCCCGACGACCTCAACGTTCTTTTCGCCCAGGCTTACGGCGGCGGGGCGCGGATACACAACGACAGCTGGGGCGAGATCGGGACCAACGGCTACACCTCCTATAGCGAAGACGTCGACGAGTTCATCTGGGACAACCCCGAGTTTTCGGTGGTCTTCTCCGCCGGCAATTCCGGCATCGACGCCGACGCCTCCGGAGTCGTCGACGGTTCCTCGATCAACGCTCCGGCCAATGCCAAGAACTGCATCGCGGTCGGTGCCGGCGAAAACGACCGCGACGAGTCCTCGACCCCGGAGCCGGCATACAATGCCGCCTACGGGTGGTTCTGGCCCTGGGACTACCCCGCCGCCCCCATCAGCGACGACCACGTCTCCAACCACCCCGAGGGGCTGGCCGCCTTCAGCTCCCGCGGGCCCACCCTCGACGGCCGCTTTAAACCCGAAATCGTCGCGCCCGGCACCAACGTCGTTTCCTGCCGCAGCCATGCCATCGATCTTTCCCAGTCCGTTCTCTGGGGGCCCGGAGGGCTCTCGGGGAGCTTGAGCGAGTACTACACTTTTTCCGGGGGAACCAGCATGGCCGCGCCCCTGGTGACCGGCGCCGCCGCCCTGGTGCGGGAGCGCTACCGGACCGCCTTCGGCGCCGTCCCCAGCGCCGCCCTGATCAAGGCCACGTTGCTCAACGGGGCCCGGGACACCACCCCCGGGCAGTACGGCACCGGTGCCGCCCGGGAGGTTCCCCCCGCTCCCCGGCCCAACAACGTCGAGGGCTGGGGGCGCCTGGATCTTCCGTCCTCCGCGCCTCTGCAGGACGAGGGCGATTTTTATTATTTTCAGGCGACTCCGGGCTTGTCCACCGGCGGGGAAGACAGTTATCGGATTTCGGTCTCCCCGATGCTGGCCGCCCTCAGCGTCACCCTGGCCTGGAGCGATTACCCCGGTTCGGCGCCCGCCGGCGGAGCCTTGGTCAACGATCTCGACCTGACCGTCGCCGGTCCCGGCGGCCAGGTTTACTACCCCAACCGGGCGACGGCGGCGGAAGGACTGGTGTACGACGACGGGACCGTCGAAGACGAGCAGACCGGTTTTCTGGGGGTGGTGGAGGCGGTCCGCTTCACCCCCTCCCGTTACCCGGCCCGGCTTGACGAAGGCGTTTTCTACCTGGGCAGCACCGCGGGGTCCTACCCGGCCGAGACCGGCATCCGCGTCTACCGGGGGGATGCGTCCGGACCCAAGGAGCTGCTCTGGAGCGGGAACCGCACGGTGACCGCGCCCGGCTGGCAGAGTGTGGATTTTTCCGGGGAAGGGATCGCCGTCGCTTCCGGCGACATCTTCCTGGGGGTGGCTCCCCTCGACGACGATCTCTTCTGGGCGGCGGACGTCGATCTCGAAACCGCCGGGCGCACCTGGCAGTACGTGCCCGGCAGCGGATGGGTCAAGATCCCGATTCTCGACGCCCTCATCCGGGCCCGAACGACCGCGACTTCGGTCCAGGACCGGACCAACAACGTCGAGACCGTCGATATCGATCTTCCCGCGCCCGGTGTCTATACCCTCCGGGTCCGGGGCTACAACGTTCCCTGCGGTCCCCAGCCGTACGCGCTGGTGGCCGCCCGCCCGGCCTGGACGGCGGAGAACGCCCCCGAGCGCTTCGTGATCGCCTCGGGCGACTACGACGGCGACGGGACCGCCGACCCCGCCGTCTTCCGCTGGAGCGACGGGCTTTGGAGCGCGCGGGGTCTGACGCGGTTCTATTTCGGACGGATGGGGGACTACCCCGCTTCGGGAGACTACGACGGGGACGGGACCACCGACGCCGCGGTTTTCCGCCCCGCTACGGGGATGTGGTCGGCGCGGAGCCTGACCCGGTTCTGGCTGGGGGACGACGAGTCCGTCCCGGTTCCGGGGGATTACGACGCCGACGGCACCGCCGACGGAGCGGTCTTCGGGAGCGCGGACGGCCTCTGGCGGATCCGGGGGCAGAGCGCCTTTTATTACGGGCGCAGCGGCGACGTCCCGGTTCCGGCCCGTTACGAGGCCGGGGTCTCCGCTCCCACCCGGGCCGCCGTCTACCGGCCCTCGAGCGGGCTTTGGGCGTTGCGGGGGCTGACCGGCTACCACTACGGGGGAGCGGAAGACATCCCGCTCCCCGGCGATTACGATGTTTTTCCGGGGGCGGACCTGGCCGTCTTCAACCCGGACACGGGGCGCTGGGCCATGTACGCCTTCACCCGGTTCTATCTGGGAAAGGAAGGCGACGAGCCGGTCCCCGCCGACTACGCCGGAACCGGCGTGGACAAGTTCGGGGTCTTCCGCCCCGGCAGCGGCCGCTGGGTCGTCCGGGGTCTAACCGCGTTTTACTACGGCGACAGCCGGTCGATACCGGTAACGAGGTAAAAGATGAAAATCCGGAAAGGCATCCGGGCGGCGCTGGTTCTGGGATTTTTACTGGGGGTGGTTCCGGTTCGTGCCGGGGAATATTCTTCCACCGCCCCTCTCACTTGGCCCGTCGGCGCGGGAGGTTATTCATCGGAAATCTACGTGCCGGATTCCGGCAACGTTCAAGAAGTGGAAGTATTTATTCAGGAGGGGAATATTCCTATCGGCTCTGGTTTCGAATATATTATTCTTTCCTTGGTTTCTCCGGATGGGACCGGCGTCTGTCTCTTCCCCTTGGATACTGTCATTGGACACAGTCTTTATCTGACCCGCTTCGATGACGACGCCCCCATTATGATCGGTGACGGAAGTGGATCCTATACCGGGAATTATCGGCCGGAGCAGGTTTTAAGTACCCTTGACGGGGAGTGGATGACGGGAACGTGGGTATTGCATTTGGTCAACGAAGCTTACGGCAACAACGGATCAATCTCCGGTTGGACACTTTATGTCAACGAATTCGAATCGCCGACCCCCACTCCCATTCCGTCTCCCACGCCGTCGGGAGCGGGGGGGGAGGGGACCGTCTTCGGGGGGGCCTTTGCCTGGGAGCGGGGTGGTTGGTATACCTCCCGGGTCAACATCCCCGTGCGGGGTATCGTTACCGACATCAACCTGGGCATCGATGCCCAGTGCAACAGCACCCTTATCTACACCGGCCTCTACCTATTTTCTCCGGAGGGCCAACATGCCGCCATGTACCGGGTGGGGGACTTGACCGGGAGATCGTTTTACAAGACCCTCTTCAACGACGAAGCTCCGCAGGCGATTACCGGAGGAGTCGAACCCTACACCGGCGATTACCGGCCGGTGGAGAATTTGACCGCTTTCGACGGGGAATGGCTGACCGGGACCTGGACCCTGGTTTTCTACAACAACAACGACGAGAACGGGGGCCGGGTCACGGACTGGAAGATAGAGTACGCCTACCTGGTGCCTCCCACTCCGACCCCGTCGGCCACCCCTACCCGCACCCCCGTGCCCAGCGCCACCCCTACCACCACGCCGGTCGGCTACAAGACCCCGATCCCGACCCGCTCCCCCTCGCCGACGCCGACCCCGACCCCCCTGGAGCGGTGCGTCCTCTACGCCGGACTTCCCACCGACATCTACCAGCAGGATATCGAGCTCACCGGCGTCACCGCCACCGACCCCCGCCGGGTGGACCGGGTGCTGGTGGCGATCAACCAGCTCAGCACCGAAAACGAGAGCGCGCTCAAGAACGTCGGTATTTATCTCTACTCTCCTGCGGGTAAGGTCGTGGCCCTCTTCGAGGTCGACGAGTTGAGCGGGGCCGCACTTTCCGGAACCTGGTTCGACGACGACGCGTCCAGCCCCATTACCGACGGGGTCGCTCCCTACCCCGGATACTGGCAGCCGGCCGGCAACCTCTCCGACTTCGAATCCGAAACCATCGCCGGCACCTGGTCCCTCCTGGTCTACAACAGCACCTCCGGCTGCGTGACCACCTGCCCGGTCCACCTGAGCGACTGGAGCATCCTTATCTGCGCCGCCGCCACCCCCACCCCCTTCAAACCCACCCCCATCCCCACCCCCGGCAACTGCCTTCAATACGACGGTTCCTCCTTCGATCTGCCCGGGGGCCAGGTTTCCGAGTCGACCATCACCATCACCCAGGAAGGGAAGATCCGGGGGCTGACCATGGAACTGGAAGCGCAGGTGACCAACGATCTCGGGGAGGTTTCCGCCTACCTCATCTCCCCGTCGGGAACCAGCCTTACCCTCTTCAATCCAGGCGCCCTCTCCGGCTGCTGCCTCTACGAAACCCGCCTCGACGACTCGGCCGGCCTGCTGATGGCCGCCGGCAGTTCCCCCTATCTGGGAACCTTCCGGCCCGCCCAGGCCTTCGCCAATCTGGCCGGGGAGTTCGCTCCCGGAGACTGGGTCCTGGCCGTGCTCAACTCGACGTCAGGCGGGGGAGGATCGATTACCGATTGGAGCCTCACCCTCTGCTGGGCGCCGCCGACGCCCACCCCGACGCCGCAACCGACTCCGACCCCGGAACTGGGGCTCCCCGAGAGCATTCTGATCCAGTCCGGGGATTACGACGGCGACGGCACTTCCGACATCGCCGTCTTCCGCGCTTCCGCGGGCCTCTGGGCGGTGCGCGGCGTCGGCACCGATTTCCTCGGCCAGGCGGGAGACATTCCCGTCAGCGGCGACTACGACGGGGACGGCACCACCGACCTGGCGGTCTTCCGGGACGCGGCCGGCCTCTGGGCGGCCAAGGGAGTCACCCAGTTCAATTTCGGCCGGAGCGGGGACATTCCCTTCCCCCGGGATTACGACGGGGACGGAAGCGTCGACGCCGCCGTCTACCGCCCGTCGCGCGGGCTCTGGGTCCAGCGGGGGATATCCCGGTTCTACTTCGGGGGAGGCGACGATCTTCCTCTGGCCGAGGAGTTCGACGGGGCCGCCGGCGTCGACGTCGGTATCTTCCGACCGGTATCGGGACTCTGGCTGGTGCGGGGGGTGACGCGGTATTATCTGGGAGAACTCGGCGACCTGCCGGTTCCCGGGAACTACGACGGTACGCTCTCCCTGCCGGCCGTCTACCGCCCTGCGCAGGGGCTCTGGGCGGTCCGCGGGCTGACCAGGTTCTTCCTGGGGACGATCGGCGATCAACCCGTCCCCGCCGATTACCTGGGGGACGGCACCGTTCTCCCGGGGATATTCCGGGGCGGGTCCGGTTTGTGGTTCTACGGGGCGGGGGCCCGGGTTTACTGGGGAAAGAGCGGGGACGAGCCCGTTACCAAGTGAGTCGTCGATGCGCCCGGACACACTTTTGCGGTTGATGGACGAGAAACAGGCGTCCGACCTCTACCTCAAGGTCGGCCGTCCTCCCCACATGCGCATCAACGGGCAGATCGCGGCTCTGGGGGAGTTCCCGCCGCTGGTCCGGGAAGACATGGATTCCCTGGCCCGGCATATCCTGGACGACCGCCAGTTGGCCGTGTTTCAGGAAGAGAGGGAGCTCGACATCGCCTATGGGATCAGCGGGGGGAGCCGGTTCCGGATCAATTTTTTCTACGAGCAGGGCAATCCGGCTTCGGTGATGCGGAGGGTTAAGGCCCATATTCAGGGGTTCGAAGAACTGGGGTTGCCGGTTTCGGCCCTGGAAAAGCTGAGCCTGGAACCGCGCGGCCTGATCCTGATCGCCGGAGCCACCGGGAGCGGGAAGAGCACGACCATGGCGGCGATGGTCGAATTCCTCAACCACCAGAAACCCAAACACATCATTACCATCGAGGATCCGATCGAGTTCACCTATACCGAGGACAAGTGCCTGATCAACCAGCGGGAAATCGGCTACGACACCTTCAGTTTCCGGGGAGCGCTCAAGTACGTCATCCGCCAGGCCCCGGACGTGATCGTCATCGGCGAGATGCGTGACCTGGAAACCATGAGCACCGCCATCATGGCCGGGGAGGTGGGTCATCTGGTCGTCAGCTCCCTGCATACCATCGACGTTTCCCAGACCCTCGACCGGATCATCAATTTTTTTCCGGCCTACCAGCACCCCCAGATCCGGATGCAGCTGGCCTTCGTGCTCCGGGGCATCGTCTGCCAGCGGCTCCTGCCCCGCAAGGACGGCCAGGGCCGGATCCCGGCGGTGGAGCTGCTCCTCCCCAGCCCCACCGCCCGCAAGGCCATCATGGACAACCGGATCGAGGACCTGAAGAAGATCATGGACGACGGCGGCACTTTCGGGATGCAATCCTTCAACCAGTCCATTCTCAAGCTTTACCGCGACGGTCTCGTCGCTTACGACGTCGCTCTGGAGAATTCCGACAACCCGGAACTGCTGGAACTGGCCATCAAGGGGATCTACACCGGGCAGGACACCTTCAGGGTGATGTAGAAAGGATCGCAATCTGATGCACCTCAAGGAAATACTCGAATACACGGTCAACCACGGAGCATCGGACCTCCACCTGACCGTGGGCGTTCCCCCCATCATCAGGATCAACGGGATACTCCAGCCCTCCGAGTTCCCGATCCTGAGCCCGGACGACACCAAGAGGATCATTTTCGGCATTCTCAACGACTCCCAGCGGGTGCGCTTCGAACAGGAATTGGAGTTGGACGTTTCTCTCTTCATCCCGGGGCTCTCCCGCTTCCGGGTCAACGTGCACCTCCAGAAAGGCTGCGTGGAAGCGGCGTTTCGGACCATTCCCATGAAGATCCCGCCGATCGATTCCCTGGGCCTTCCCCCCGCGGCCACCGACCTGGCGCGCCGGCCCAACGGCCTGGTTCTGATCACCGGCCCCACCGGGAGCGGGAAGAGCACGACCATGGCGGCCATGATCGATCTGATCAACCGGGAACGGCAGTGCATGATCATCAGCGTCGAGGACCCGATCGAATATCTCCACCAAAACCAGCAGAGCATCATCAAGCAGCGTGAAGTCGGCTCCGACACCCACTCCTTCGCGGCCGCGCTCAAGCATGTTCTCCGCCAGGACCCGGACGTGATCCTGGTGGGGGAGATGCGGGACCTGGAAACCATCTCCACCGCCGTTACCGCCGCCGAGACCGGGCATCTGGTGCTGAGCAGTCTGCACACCCCGGACGCAGCCCAGACCATCGACCGCCTGATCGACGTCTTCCCCGCCGAGCAGCAGAAGCAGGTCATGGTCCAGATCGCCAGCTGCCTGCAGGGAGTGATCGCCCAGATCCTGCTGCCGACCCGGGAAGGGGGGGGAAGGGTGGTGGCGACGGAGGTCATGATCGGGACCCCGGGCGTGCGCAACGTGATCCGGGAACACAAGACCCACCAGATCCCGACCCTGATCCAGACCGGGACTCAGCATGGAATGCACAGCATGGACCAAAGCCTGAAGAAACTGATCCTGGACCGGAAGGTATCGTACCAGGAAGCGATTCAACATGCGAAGAACCGGGAAGAGTTCGCTTTGATTCCGGAGGATTTCAGGGCCTGATCGCCGGACCGCCGATCGGGACGAAAACGATGATCATTGCGGTTGTCAATCAGAAAGGAGGCTGCGGAAAGACGACGACGGCGGTGAATCTCTCGGCGTGCCTGGCTCAGCGGGGGGAACGGGTGCTGCTGATCGATCTCGATCAGCAGTTCAACGCCACCCTGGCTTTGGGCGCGGAGCCCGGAGCGGGCCGGGACGTGCACGCGCTCCTGACGGAAGAAGGGAGAAGAGCCCGGGAGATGATTCAGCCGACGGGTATTTTCAATCTGGAAATGATCCCGTCGTCGTTGCGGTTGTCGGGGATGGACTTGGACTTGGCGGGAAAAATGGGACGAGAGGTGCTGTTGCGGCGGAGCTTGGAGGAAGAAAAACCGAGGTACGACTTCATCGTCATGGACTGCGCTCCCTCCCTGAGCCTGCTGACGGTCAACGCGCTCGCCGCCGCCGATGAGGTCCTGATCCCCGTCCAGACCCACTATTTCGCCCTTGAGGGAATGAAACTGCTGTTCAAGACCATCAATATCGTGAGAAAAAGCGTCAACGCGAAACTTTCGGTTTTGGGTCTGCTGCCCACGTTTTACGATCGGCGCTCGCTGATCAGCCGGGACGTCCTTGAAGGCTTACGGGATTTTTTCGGGCGGCGCGTGCTCAAAACCGTGATCAGGACCAATGCCAAGCTGGCGGAAGCCCCCAGCGCCGCGCTTCCGATCAGTTTTTACGCCCCCCGTTCGCGCGGGGCCCGGGACTACGAGGAACTGGCCGAGGAGATACTGGAATTTGTCGGCAGAGAAGAAACAGTCAGGGCTGAATAAGGATATTTCTTCGATTTTCGCCGGGCTGGAGGAGATCGGCAACGGCAGGAGCGACGAGGCCGCGGGCCGTTCGGAGAAGCCCCCGGCGCCCCGCGATTCCGGCGCGGAAGCCGCAAACGGCGGAGGGTCGAAGACGCTTTCCCTGGAAGAAGGGGGAAGCCAGAGCGAAAGCGCCCGGGCCCCCTCCGCTTCCGCCGGCGGAGAACCCTACTCCGGGGAAACGGCCGGCGAGATTTTCGTCGTCGGCACCTTCCCCAACCGCCGCAACGCCCTGATCGGCGTCGATATCGGCCGCAGCTCCCTCAAGGCGGTCCAGGTTTACCCGGTGGCGGGCGGATGGGAGATCGGAGGAGTCGCGATCAAGGAAGTCAGGCTCGATCCGGACCAGGAAGGGCTGGACCGGATCGAAGCCGTGGTTGCGGTCCTGAAGGAACTGGTTTCCCTGACGCATGTCCGCAGCCGCGAATTCGCCTGCTGCCTGCGTGGCGACGGTATCAACACCATCCTCATCCCCCTGGCCCGGATGCCGCGCAAGGAACTGGAGGGGGCCAGCCGCCTGGAAGCCAAGCGCCGGGTCTCGTTCGACGTCGAGAAGGCCTTGCTCCAGAGCCGTTCGGTGGGGGACCAGACCGGCCGCCCGGGGGCGAAGGTCAACTACCTGGTCACGGTCCTGCGCCGGGAAGTCTTGAGACGTCGCCTCGAGATTTTTCAGGAAACGGGGCTCGTGCTCAAGGCGCTGGTCCCGATGCCCTTCGTCTGGAAGCAGTTGCTGGGAACGCTGGGGGCAGGAGAGAGAACGGTGATGGTGGTGGATATCGGGTCGGCCCGGAGCCAGGTTCACGTCTGCAAGGACCGCCAGGTGCGGTTTTCGCGGGAGTTTCCCTGGGGAGGGGATCAGGTCACTTCCGGGATCGTCGAAGCGGGCAAGGCTTTCGGGGAGAAACAGTATATCGAATGGGAAGAAGCCGAAGCTCTTAAGCGCGGGAACAACCTGGTCACCGGTCTCGGCGGCGGCCAGCTGCGCAGTTCCCTGACCGTGGCCCAGGCCGGGAGTATGGTCCGGCCCGTCATCGAGCGTATCGTACAGGAATGCCGCCGTTCCCTGGATTACTACGATCAACTTTTCCGCGACGGCAAGGTCGAACGGGTCTATCTGACCGGGGGGGGCGCCCTCCTGCCCGGCTTCTCCTCTTTTTTTCAAGAACGCTTCAGCGTGCCGGTCGAACTGCTGCTTCCGCCGGAGACGGTCCGGTTTCATCCCTCCATCCAGGACCGGGAAGACGTTATTCGGAAGTTCCCCATCCTGGCCCGGAGCGCGGCCCTGGCCATGACGTCGAAGCCGGAAGTCAATTTCGTCCCGCCGCTGGCCCTCTTCCTGCAGAACCTGCTCCGCAGCAAAGCGGCGGTGGTGATTCTGGCCGGTTTTCTGTTTTTGCTCAGTTTTCTCTTCTACCGCTCCAAAGCCGCCGTTATCCCCCGGTTGCAGAGCCAGATCGCCGACCAGGAAGCCCTGGCGACCTCGCTCCGGGGCGGTTTGGCTCCTTACCAGGAACTGGACCAGCTCCGGGCCCGTTTGCGGGAACGGGGCCATCTGCACGAGTACTCGCACCAGCGCCGCCCGGCCTGGCGGGGGATACTGAAAGAGTTGGGCGGGTTGACGCCTCCGGAAATAACCCTGACCCGGATCACGCTGCTGGCCAGCGCCGGCGTTCAGCCCCACGAGATGGAGATAGCCGGGCAGGTTTTGCGCTCCCGTCCCGCCGCCGCCCGCTCGCCGGTGACGGATTTCGTGGTCGCCATGGAAAATTCCCCCTACTTCCGCAACTTGAGCAAAATCAGGGAAGACAACCGCGCCGGGACCTTCAGCTTCAACGCGGAGCTGGTCTATTGAAAAGGGAGGGGGAGTAGAGCAGTGAATTATTCGCAGAAAGCGCTGCTGAGCATCGTCGCCCTCTTCATCGTCCTGCTCGGCTTCGTGGCGATCGTCTATCTGCCCCGTTCCCGCGAGCTGGAAGCTCTGGAAGCGCGCAGCCGGGAGTTGGACGCGGAAATCGACGGGCTGCGCCGCCGGCAGGTGGCGCTCCCCGATATCGCCCGGCAGATCGCCGAAGTCCGGGAAGAGCTGGGACGCCTCGAGGAACAATACCCCCGGGCGATCGAGACCGTTTACCAGGCCATTACCGTGGTTTCCCGGCGCAACGATTTCACCATCCTCAACAACCGCACGGTCGGTCGGCCGGAAAAGAAGACGGACGGCAAGGATGCGTCCGGGGAGGGAACAAAATCGTTGCTGCAGGAATGGGACATCAAGATCGAGGCCCGGTCGGGCTACGCTTCGCTGGGCGATTTTCTCCATGACGTCACCCATCTCCCGGTTCTGATCGTCATCTCCGGCTTGACCGCCACCGCGTCTCCGGAGGGGGAAGAGCCGGGCCAACTCGACGTCTCCCTGGATCTCACCACCTATCTGAGCCGCAACGGGGAATAGCGGGACGGATGGCACTGGATAAGAAAAAGAAAGAGCTGCTCCTGATCGGACTGCTGATTCCGGTACTGGGGTACATCGTTTATTCCAACCTCCTGGCCGGGAAGAAGACCTCGGGCGCATCTCCCCCCGCCGCCGCTGAAAAGGAGGCGGTCGAGGAAAAAGCCGCGGTCGCGGTTTCCGCCTCCGCGGGCTCGGCGAGGACGTATCCGGTCTTGAGCGCGGAGCAGCGCGCCCGGCAACGCGAGATCGACGCCGAGCCCTGGGGGCGCAACCCCTTCAAGGCTTCGCCCACCCCCGTACCCGAACTGGGAGGCGAGGAGTCGCGCATGGGGTTCGTGCTCAGCGGAGTTTTCCCCGCCGCCGGCGGCGGGGTGGCCATCGTCAACGGCCAGGACCTGAAAGTGGGAGAGACGATGCTGGGTTACGAGCTGGTGGAGGTGGGAGCGTCTTTCGTCACCTTCTCCAAAAACGGAAATACATTCACGATATCTCTTCCGGAGGAATGATGGTATGAACGTTCCCCTGAAATCGTTGGCGGTCGCAACCCTGGTGGTTATCTCCGCGGTCGGCCGGCCGGCCCACCGCCTGGCGGCCCAGGAGTCCCCTCCCGTTCCGGAACCGGCCCGAAAATCCACGCCGGCTTCGGCGGTCGCCGTTCCCGCGCCGACCGCGGTCCCCACCCCTCCCGGGCCCGAATCGCTGGACGCGGCGCTCTCCCAGCGCCATTCCTTCCGTTTCGTCAACGAGGATATCCGGGTCGTCCTGCGGGGCCTGGCCCGGGCCTACGAGTTCAATATCACCATCGCCCCCGAGGTTACGGGGAAGGTTACCGCCGATTTCCAGAACGTCAAAATCCGCGACGTCATCGACAATATTCTCAAGGATTACGGTTACGGTTACCGCGAGTCGGGGGACATACTCCGGATTACCACCCTGGAGAAACTCAAGATCGAGGACGAGAACGAAGCCATCAGGAAGGAAGCCCAGGCCAAGCGCCTGGAGGCGGAAAAGAAACAGGCCGAAGCCGAACTGGCCAAGGAGCCCGTAATCATCAAGGTTTTCCGGCTTAAGTATATCGACGCCACCAACGTCCAGGCCGCGATCGAGCCGCTCCTTTCCGTCGCCGGGGTCAACCAGCCCGCGGGCACGGCCGTGGTCCTGGAAACCAAGCAGTTCACCGGGTTCGCCTTCGAGAACGTCACCACCTACTCCGCCGCCCGGAGCACCGAGGAAACCCGCGATTTCGTGCGGTCCAACACCCTGATCGTCAAGGACAAGGAGTCGGTGGTCGCCGAAATCGGCAGGGTCATCGAACAACTCGACCGCAAGCCCTACCAGATCATGATCGACGCCAAGCTGATCGAAGTCCCCATCAACCAGGATTTCCGCCTGGGGCTGGACTGGTCGGGAGCGCTCGATCAGTTGAAGATCGACGTCACCGGCGCCAGCGTCGGCTTGAGCAAGTCGTATGAAAAAACCAGGACTTCCACCGGCTCCGTGACCCGCAGCTCGGGCAACGAGTGGGAAAACACCAACCTGTCCAGCCGTGAAATTTCCGACGAGGCTTCGGCCGAGCACAGCCTCATCAACGATTCCGGCATCAATTACACCGCCAGCAACTCCACCGGTCCCTACCAGATCAACAGCAACCGACAGGAGAGCGTCGTTTCCCACAGCGACACCGCCCTTTCCAGCAGCGCCGACAGTACCACCTACTTCGACAATTACATCAACAGCATCGTCGATCAGGTCGAGTCCATCGCCAAGGCGGGGAATACCGCCAGCATGGTCCTTTCCGCCGCCGATTTCAGCGTTCTCATCAGCGCCCTGGAATCGGACTCCGACATCACCATCCTCTCCAACCCCCGGATCATCGTTCATGAAAATTACGCGGCCAACATTTTCGTCGGGCAGCGCTATCCTATTCTTTCCACCGAGTTCGATGCCGCCGGGGGCGCCTCGGCGGGAGCGGTGGGCGGGACCAAGGTGGAGGAATGGCGGGAGATCGGGATCGCCCTGAAGGTCATACCCCAGCTGCGCAAAACCGCCAGCAACGCCTGGGCGATCAACATGATCGTCCACCCGGCCGTAAGCAACATCGAAGGCTACGCCATCGCCTACACCCCCACCGGGCAGGTCTATCAGTCGACCTACCCGATCATCTCCATCCGGGAGGCCGACACCAACGTCACCATCGGGGACGGGGATACCATCGTCATCGGCGGCCTGGTCGACAGCTACACCGCCGACGAGGAGAGCAAGATCCCCCTGCTCGGGGACATTCCCATTCTCGGGTACCTCTTCAAAGAGGAGCATACCGCCACCAAGAAAACGAACCTGCTCATCTTCATCACCGCCAGGGTGGTGGAGGAAAGCCGACTTTCGGCATACGAGAAGTTGATGCTGGAAAAAGCCCCTCCGGAATCGCTGGAAGACGTCGGCTATGTCTCCGACGACCGGGTCCGGCCGTACCTTTACCGCAATATCGACGAACCGGATCTGAAGCCGACTCCGGTGCCGTCCGACGAGGGGAGCGGCCCCGGCGGCGAAGGGGCCGAAAGTCCGGGCTCCGCCGAAACCGGCAGGCAAACCAAAGCGCGCGAGAGGATGAAGCGATGACCGCATTTCTCTTGATGGGAGTGCTGACGGTGGTGATGGGGGCGCTCTTTCTCTTCCGTCCCCGGGCGATCATTCATCTGAGCGAGTTCATGAACCGGATCGTGACCACCGACAGCGAGGCCTTGAAGTACCGGATTACCATGGGGCTGATCCTGCTGATGTTCGGGATCTTCTTCTTCTTCATGGCCTACTACCTCTATCAGATGCAGATTCCGGTCTGACGGCGGGGCCGGGCGCCGTGAGCAGGAAGCCGGAACCCCCCGGGAATGGGAAGTTTCCCGCCGCGGTTTTCCTGGCGGCTCTGGGGGTGCGGCTGCTGTTTCTTTTCTACGTGTTCCCTGCCGGAACCTGGGTGGGGAAGTATTGGGAACTGGGGCTGCGGTTGCGGGGAGTCGTGGGGCCGCTCCCGGCCCCTTTTTTTTCAAGCCCCTGGTACGTGTCGCTGACGGCGCTTCTGCAGGCGGCCGGGTTCGGGCCCCTGGACGTGCGCCTGGGACAATGCCTGGTGGGTGCCGCCAACTGCGTTCTGATCTGGTGGGCCGGGCGGTTCTTTTTCCGGGAAAACGTCTCCCGCCTGGCGTCGGCCGTCAGCGTCGTCTACTTCCCCCTGGTGTTGTACGATTGCACGCTGCTTCCCGCGACCTGGGCGATCTTCTTCAACTTGTGGGCGCTGGGCTTCGCGGGGCGGTGGCTGGGCTCCCGTCGCCACCGCGATCTCTGGGGAGCGGGGATCTGGCTGGGGCTGAGCATCGTCACCCGTCCCAATGCCCTCCTCTTCGCCCTGGGCACGGCCGCCTTCGTATTCTGGAAGGGGAGGGGAGCGCTCCCGCGGAGGTTGGGCCGGGGCCTGATCCCGCTTCTGGGGGCCCTGGCCGCGGTGGTCCCGGTCACCCTCTGGAACGTACTGGCCGGATCCGCGCCGGTACCGGTTACCGCCAGCGGCGGATGGGTTTTCTACTGCGCCAACAACCCCAACGCCAACGGGTTCGCCTACGCCCCGCCGCCGGGACTGGACGAGCTGGCGATCTCCTACTACGCCTCTCCCGGCGAGAAGCTCGGCTATACCGAGCATCTTTTTTCCCAGGTCCTGGCCTCGCGCAACGCCGGGAGGTCTCTTTCCGCCGCGGAGGCGTCCGCGTATTGGTTCGCCCGAGGCCGGGAGTATATTTCCGAAAATCCGGGGGCCTACCTCCTGCTGCTCGGCCGCAAGCTGGCGGCGGCCCTCAACCGCTACGAGCCCCACGATCTGCCCGAGGTGATCGAACGGGCGGCGGCGGGCGCGCGGCTCCCCGCGCTGGGGATACTTTTTCCCCTGGCCTTGTCCGGCTTCTTCCTGCACCGCGCCCGGAATACCGCGCTTCCCCGGATCTATCTGGGCGCCTATTTTTTCTCTTTTCTGATCCTGTACGTCACGCCCCGATACCGTCTGGCCGCGGTCCCGGTCTTGGTTCTGTTCGCCGCGGGCTTCGCCGTCGACCTGGCCGCCTGTTTCCGCCGCCGGGACGCCCGCGGAGTAGCCCTGGGCCTGATCGCGGTCGCTCTTTTTACCGGGCTGAGCTGGGCGCGGATACCGGACCTGGAAGAGGACCGGTGCTGCAAACGTCCCGCTTTTTTGGCCGAATGGAGGGGCTTGACGGATCTGCGCAACGGGGATTGGGCGCGCGCCGAACTTCATTTTCAGGAAGCACTGCGCCTTTTTCCGGATTCGGGGCGCGCCCGGATGGGGCTGGAAGCCGCACGGAGAAACCGCAACTGAGGAGCCGCCCGTGAAAAGTTCGCTGTTGGTGCTGCTGGTAGTAATCGTCGTCATGGTCGCCGTGGCGGTGGGATACGTTCTCCTGGGGCCGGAGCCCGCCCTTCCCACCGATACCCGGTCCCGGCAGGACCACCTGCGGGCCCTGAACACGGCCGGGTTGGTCCGCAGCGCCGTTTCCGCCTATTACTGGGAACAACGCAGCCGCGGGGGGCCCGGCGCCTATCCCGAGAAACTGGAGGGAAGCATGTTCGACGGGGGGAAAGTCCCCGACTCCACGTTCGGGATCTACCATTGGTCCTACGACCGCGACAGCGGCGAGGTCTCGGTGGGGATAAGCGGTTACGGCCGAGCGCGTCTGAAGCTGCTCGATCTGTTGCGTTCGGTGGGAACCTTTTTTACCGGAGCCGGGAAAGATTCGGAGTGAGCTTCCGCTGGAGGGCAGCGCTGGCCTCGGCGGCGATAGCCGCCGCCGCCGGGATCGTATACCTGCCGGCGCTGTCGGCGCCGTTCGTTTACGACGATCTCGACTATATCGTCCATAACGGGTTCGTCAAGGACCCGGGCAACCTGGCGGAGCTGGCGGGGTACGGGTATTTCGCCGGCACCGGCAAACCGCGGTACCGGCCGGTGTCGGCGGCCGGTTACTTCGCCGGATATGCGCTCTTCGGTCTCGATGCCTCCGGCCACCGGCTCTTCAAAGTCGTTCTCCACGCCTTCAACGGCGTTCTCCTTTTTTTCCTGATCGGGCGCTGGTCGCGGGGCGCGGGCCCGGCCGCCTTCGCGGCGCTCTTGTTCGTTCTTCATCCCCTCGCCGTGGAGAGCGTGGTCTGTATCGCTTTCAACGACGACATTTTCTGCCTGCTCTTCCTGCTTGCGGCCCTTCTTTTTGCCCTGGAGTACCTGGATCGGGGAGGCGGGGCGCGGCTGGCGGTTTCGGTATGTTGTCTGCTCCTGTCCTGTTTTTCCAAGGAAAACGGCCTGGTCTTTTTCCCCCTGCTGGTGGTCCTGTGCCTGGCTTCGGGTCGGAGGCGGACGCGGTGGCGGGCCTGGGTGCTTTGGGCGGCGGCTGGGGCGGTGTACGCTTTGGTCCGTTTCCGTCTCTTCCCCGGCCCGGCAATGGAGACGGTCACTCCCGTTGAGCCCTTCGCCCGGATCGGGTTGGGGGCCTCGGTGGCGCTGGCCGATCTGAGGCTTCTCTTTCTCCCCCTGGGGCTGAGCCCGGTCTATCCCGTCGGCGGTCTTTATCCCGGATTGGCCGCGCGCCCGTTTGAGGTCGTGGCTCTCGTCGCGGCGGCCGCGCTTTTGCTCGCCGGCGTTTCCGGGAACCGTTTCCGGAAAATCGGCGCGGCCTGGCTGGGGATAACGCTGCTGCCGGGACTTCACCTCACGGCGCTTCCCCAGGCACTGGCCGACCGGTATCTCTATATCCCCTTGGCGGGGTGGGGGATGGTCATGGCCGGGTTGGCGGCGGCCGGGGAACGGAACCGGTTCGGCGCCCGGGCCGTCCCGGCGGCGATCGTCCTGGTTTCCCTGGCGGTTCTCACCGTCAGTTACGGGCGGATGTGGGTCGATCCGCTTCGGCTCTGGGAACACGCCTGGGACCGCGCCCCCGCCAGCGCCGCGGCCGCGGTCAACCTGGGGATGGAGAAGCTTGGGCGCGGCCGCGGACCGGAAGCGGAGGCCCTGTTCCAAACCGCCCTCGACCTGCCCGCGCCGCCGCGGCAACGGGCCGCGGCTTTGACGGGACTGGCCGATCTCAGTCACGGCCGCGGTGAAGACGCCCGGGCCCGGATGTTGCTCGGCGCAGCCGTGCGCTGCGACCCGGCGGACGCCCGGGCGGTCAAACGGTTGGCGTGGCTGGTTCTTCAGGAAGGGGATATAGTCGGCGCCGACCGCTTGCTGGCCTACGCCGTGCGCCTGAACCCGTGGGATTATGAGGCCTGGTCGCTGAGGGGGGCGTCCGCCGCCGAGCGGAAGGAATGGGCCGCCGCCGAGCGTTTGATGAAGCGGGCGCTGCGCTTGAACCCCGATTTCAGGGAAGGACGCGAAAATCTGGCGCTGCTGCGGCGGTTGCGGGAGGAGAGAACACGATGAAAACGCCCGCGGAAACCTCCGCGGCCAGGATGCTGCTGGTTTTTTTCGCCGTTATGGCCGTCGTTTCCTCACTCCCCAAGTCGGCCACGTACGACGAGCCCGGGGCGATCCGCTACGGCCGGCGCCTGCTCGCCGGCCACGCCGGGAGGGAAAACGCGGGTCCGATGCCGGTGATGGCCCTCAACGCCCTGGGCGCGGCGGTGGCCGACAGCGCCGGGGCGGGGGCTCTCTTCGGCGCCAGGCTGGTCTCGGTGGCCGGAGGCCTTCTGGCCGGGGGACTGGTCTGGGCCTGGGCCCGGCGCGTTTTCGGAGCCTGGCCGGCGACGGCGGCGACGGCGCTCTATGTTTTTTCCCCGACGATCATGGCTCATGCCCGCCTGGCATCCCACGATATCTGGGCGGCGACCGGCTTCATCGCCGCCGGGTACTGTTTCCGCAATTTCATCGAGGAAGGCGGTTGGAAGAAGTGCCTGGCCGCCGCCGCGGTGCTGGGGCTCGCCCAACTGACCAAATACACCTGTCTGCTGCTTTACCCGATATTCCTGTTCACGCTGGCGGCGCGAGCCGCACTCCCCGGAGCCCGGATCTGGGTACTGCGCCGCCCCGGGCGCCTGCTCGGTGCCGCCGCCCTTTTTCTCCTCGTCCCGCTGCTCATCGTCAACCTGGGCTTCGGTTTTTCCGGGACCATGGCGCCGGCGAACGATTACCGCTCTCCCTCTCCCCCGGAGGGGGAGGGCGGGGGGTGGAGGCTGCCGCTCCCCTACCCCTATCTCAACGGAATCGTCTGGGCCGCGGAGAAGGAGCGCACCGGCGAGGGGTTCGGCTACATGTACCTGAAAGGGGAAACCCGCAAGACCGGGGGGTTCCCCGATTATTATGTGTGGGCCGTTCTCTATAAGGTCCCGATCCCGATGTTGATTCTGGCTCTACTGGCCCTGGTTTCGGCGTTCTCCCGCCGGGAAACGCCGCGAATGCTTCCGGAAGGGATCCACCTGCTGAGCGTTCCGCTCTTTCTTTTTCTCTATTTCAGCCTGGCGGTGAACGTGAACCTCGGCATCCGCTATCTTCTGCCGGCTTTCCCCTTCGTGATCGTCTTCGTGGCCTCGCTTTTCGCCGTGCCCGACCGAGGGCGGGTCTCCCCGGCCCTCTACGCGGTGTTGACGATTTGGCTGGTCGTTTCCGGCTACTCCTGGTACCCGCACCTGCTGTCGTATTTCAACGAGTTTCTGCCCGAGCGAAAGGGAGCCTATCTGCTCCTCGCCGATTCCAACCTCGATTGGGGGCAGAACCTGCCGTACCTGGAAGAGTACGTCCGCCGCCACCCCGGTGTCGTGGTTTCTCCGCCGTTCCCGGTTTCCGGCCGGATCGTCGTTTCCGTCAACGAACTGGTCGGGGTATGGGGGCCGAAGAAGTACGCGTGGTTGCGGAACAATTTTCTGCCGGTCGAAACCATCGCTTATTCATACCTGGTGTACGACGTCGGCGCCGCTGAGCTGAAGGTACGGGGGCTGCAGCCGTGAGCGGTGACCGGCGCGCGTTCTGGGCGGCGGCGCTGGCGGCGATAATCGTCTCCGTCCCTACCCTCGGCCACGGGTTCATCAACTGGGACGACCCCGCCCAAGTGATGGCCAATCCGCTGGTAGCCGGCGGAGGGCCGGTACCGGTCGGCGAAATTTTCAGGACATCGGTGGTGCACCAATACCATCCGCTGGTGACGCTGGCCTTCGCCGTCGAGTACCGGATTTTCGGTTCCAGTCCCCTGTTTTTCCACCTCGACAACCTGCTCGTCCATCTTTTCAACGTTTTTCTCGTCAGCGTTCTCTGTTCGCGTTTGGGCATTCGTCCGGGCGTCGGCTTATGGGCGGGCCTGCTCTGTTTCGCGATCCATCCCGCTCAGGCCGCGGCGGTGGCGTCGATTTCGGCCCGGAAGGACCTGATGGCCACGTCGTTTTTTCTCCTTTCCCTGCTCGTGTACCGGAAGCGGGGCCCGGGCTTCCCCGGGTCGGCCCTGGCGTTGATCTGCTTCCTGGGAGCGCTCCTCTGCAAGGCGACCACGGTCACGCTGCCCCTGGTCCTTCTAGGCTTGGAATGGGTTTTGGACGGTTTGACCCCGCGCAAGATATGGGAAAAGCTGCCGTTTTTCCTGCTGGCGCTTTTTTTCGGCCTGCAGGCCGCCCGGTTGCAGCCGTTCGTTGAAGGGCGGGCCCCGTCCGCGATCTCCTCGGCGGCGCTGGGAGTATCGGCTCTCGGGTTTTACATGGAGAAATTCCTGTTCCCGGTCGGCTTGGCCCCGCTGTATCCCCTGACTCCAGGATCTTTCGTGCCCGGTTTTCGGGACGTTCTCGGGTTGACGGCGGCGGCGGGGGGAGCGGTACTGGTCTCGGTTTCGGCCGCTCGCCGCCGCCTTTCGCCCCGGGGACGGACGGCGGTTTTCGGGATTGCTTTCGCCGTAGTTTGTCTGCTCCCGGTGCTGCGGATCGTGCCCTTCGGGGGGGATGAGATCGCCGCGCTGCGTTTTCTCTATCTGCCCTTGGCCGGAGCGGCGGTTGCCTTGGGTTCGGCGCCGGAGGGAACGGCCCGGCCGGGTATGCCGGCGCGGCTGGCGGTAGTCGCGGTCGTATGCTGTTGGGGAATAAACGGGCTGATCCTGGAGCGGTACTGGGGAAACAGCCGGCGGTTCTGGACCGAGGTGGTGAAGCGCCACCCCGGGTATGCACTGGCCCGGCATCAACTGGGACAAGCTTATTACGGCGCCGGCGATTATCCGGGAGCCCGGCGAGAATGCGCGGTTTCGATCGAACTTCGCTCCGATCAGGTCAACCCCCGCGTCATCGCCGCGCTTTCGGCGTCGCAGATGGGGGATTACGCTACCGCCCGTCGTCTCCTGGAGGAAGCGGCGCTACTGCTGCGGGAGCGGGGGGATCGAGCCCGGGAAGAAGAGGTCGAAAAGTATCTGCGCGCCATCCCGGAACCTCCGGGATCTATAACCCCGGTTTCGGGGGCGGTTCCAGGCGCCCGGTCAGGGTTCCAGGCGCCGGAACCGGCGCAGGCCCAGGACGAATACCAAGGGGCCGGTTCCCGCCGAGAGGAGCAGGAAAACGGCCGCTCCTTCCGCGAAAAGAAGCGGTGACCCCCGCCGGATGAGGTGAAGGTAGTAAACGCTTCCTACCAGGGCGACGGTTCCCGCCACGTACGCCAGGCTGACCACCAGATTGATCGTGCCTCCGAAGCCGGCGGCGATCCGCGCCGGGTTCTCCTGTCCGAATTCGGGGAAAATCGCCCCCATGCCTACGGCGCAGAGGGCAAGCGTCAGTGTCATCGCCGCGCCCGAGAGCAGGACCAGAAGATAGGCCTTTCCCGAGATATCCAGGTACCGGCAGGAGAGGGCGAGCAGTCCCACCACTACCGGGAGCGCCCAAGCCAGGTTGACTCCCAGCTTGATCCAGAGAACCCGGGAACGGGGGATGGGGGAAAGACCGAGGATCCAGAAGGCGCGTCCTTCCAGGCTGATCTGGGGGAAAACGAAACGGGTGGTCATGGTGGATAGGATCAAAGTGGAAGCTCCCAGGTTGAAGACGGTTACGAGCGTCTGCCAGAAAGGCTGCCGGATATCGCCGGGCATTCCCCTGATGGAAAAAATATAGATGCCCAGGAGGCCGAAGAGGATCAAGCCCTGCCCCCATTGCAGCGGTTCGCGTACGAAAAGCAGGATATCCTTGGTCGCCATGGCCCGGAAGGTGCGGGGCAGGAACCGAAGAAGTCCGTCGAAGAGGCGTCCGCTCCGCCTTAGGCGGGTCGTTTTTCCGCCCGCCGAGAGGCTCCGGGAATAGTGCCGGCGGAGCCATGAACAGTTGAGATGAAAAGCCAGCGCCAGCGCGAAGAGGGTGTTGACGGCCAGAACCGTGAATGCCGAGGCCGCTTGAGAAAAAGTTCCGGAAGAGAACGCGAAGAAACCGGCCGCGGCCCAGGAAGAAGGCATCAGGGGGTGCAGCGAGAGCCGGGTATGGGCGAGAAGGTCGTTGACCACCCCCGCGGCCATGCCCGGAATTTCGGGTTCGATTCCGCCGGCCGGGAGCGGGCCCCAGCGCCGGAGAGCGCTCCAGGCGACCAGTCCGGCCGCGATCAGCATGACCCGGGTGCGGGTCAAGCCGGGGACGAGCGCGGAGAGGATCATTCCCAGCGCGGTGGCGAGAAGAGCCAGGGGGAGTCCGAAGAGGGGGAAGGCCAGGGGCCCGAACCATTCCAGGCGCGCTACGACGGCCCAGGCCGCCGCCAACGGCAGCGCCAGGAACAGCGAGGCCCAGGTACTGAGGAAAAACGTTTCCGCCCCGATGAAAGCGACCAGGGTTTCGGAGGGGAGGGGAGCCGACAGGAAGAAACCCGTTTCCCGGGAACGGTATTGGAGTTGGAAAGAGACCACGGCGTTGCTGAAGACCAGGAGCAGGAAAAAAGCCATGGCCGCCATGTAACCCAGGCGTCGGCCCAGCAACGGTCCCAGCCCGGGGATATCGTAGATGAAATGCAGCAGGGCCAGGCCCCCCCGGAACAACCCGGCCCAGGCGAGAACGACGGCGACGGCGCTGGCGGCCCAGCGGAACGTATTTTTCCCGCTGAAGTCCCGCAGCAGGTTGCGCAGTTGCCGCCGGCGCAGGCCGGCCAGCAGGCGAAGCGGGTCAACCGCCGACATCGCCGCCGCCGGTTTTGGAGAGGAACGCTTCTTCCAGGGAAGCTTCGCCTCTGATCGCTTCGGGACTGCCCAGGGCCACCAGCTTCCCTCGCCGCATGACCCCGATGCGGTCGGCGATCTCTTCGGCCAGGGAGAGGGTGTGGGTGGAGACGAGAACGGTTTTCCCCCGGGCCCGTTCCCGGATGAGGATGTTCTTGACCAGCCGGGCGGAAGCCGGGTCGAGTCCGACCATCGGTTCGTCCATGACGATGATCCCGGGTTCGTGAATCAAGGCGGCGGCGATCACCAGCCGCTGGCGGAACCCGTGCGAATAACTTTTCCCCAAGCGGTCGAGGAGGGGGGCCAGCCCGAAGACCTCCCCCAATTCCGATAATCCGCGCTCGAGCGCCGCTTCGGAGACCCCGTAGATGCGGCCGACGAATTCCAGAAATTCGCGGCCGGTCAGATTTTCGTAGATGTAGGGGATATCGGGAACGTACCCGATTCGGGTCCGGGCGCGGATCGGGTCTACGTTCGAGTCGATGCCGTCGAGAATAATGCCGCCGCTGTCCGGTTTCAAAAGACCCGTGAGCAGGCGGATGGTGGTGGTCTTTCCCGCGCCGTTGGGGCCCAGAAGCGCGAAGATTTCCCCGTCGGCGACGGTCAGGGTGAGGCCGTCCACCGCGGTCAGAGGGCCGAAACGACGTGTGAGGCCGGTGATTTCGATCATGCGCCGCTTCCCCCGCTCGCCGTTGGCGCCGGGCACCTGGTCGCCGACCAGCCGCCGGGCAGAACGATCTTATTCAGATGCCCGTCGGCCCCGATCTTCACCTCGATGTTGCCGCTGCCGCCCCCTCCCCGCAGCCGCGCCGCGACATCACCGGCGAAGCCGGGACGCACAGCGGTTTCTTCCGGTTCCAGCCCGGTGAAGGGAATCAGCAGAAAGCTTCCGGAAAGGGGAGGGAAGGGCAGGGCCAGGGGCTCCGTCCCGGGCAGGTCCGCGCGCAGGAGTTCCCCGTCTTTACGGACGGCAATGATCTTCCCTCTCGTGGGTCCGGCCATGAAGAAAAACTCGGTAATCCCGCCCGCGGCATCGATGCCGGCATCGAGCCGCACCGGCCAGACGCCCCCGTCGCCGAGCTCGATCCGTCCGCGACCGGCCACCCGGGCCGGGGCTCCGTCCGCCGGAGGGGTATAGGCGAAGAGCGCTTCTCCCGCCGGGGTTCTTTCCCGCAGGATACGGTACTGCGTCCGCATTTCGATGCGGGGGAAAAAAAGACGGCCTTTCGACCCGGGCCCCGACAGCGCCCCGGGAAGATACCACCCCATCACCAGCGCCCACGCCGCTCCCGTCGCCCCCAGCCACGCCAACCGCCGCCGACGGCCGCCGCCGTTCTCAATCACCGGAAGAGATTATCTCCTTCCAGTTCTGCCGCTGGGCCGGGTTGGCCGGGTCTTCTCCCTCGCCTTCGCCCAAACCGCCCCCCAGGCCGCCGTTGGGGCCGAGGTAGTCGCTGGGGTAACAGACGAAACGGCTTCCCTCCAGGACCACCGACTTGGCGATCACGGATCCGAACAGCCAGCCGTCGCCGTCGATATGGACGTCGGCCAGCGGGGCGTAAAACTGCCCGGCCGTCCCGTCGGCGCTTCCTTCGAGATCGAGCGAGCTGCCCAGGGTGATCAGGTCGAAGGCATTGGCCTTTCCCCCCACGTTGAAATCGGCCTCTCCCGACCAGACCACGTTCCCCTTCACCGCCATGGTGATGGAGGCGGTGTCCCCCTGATAGATCAGGTCGCAGCCGTTGGTCTGGTTGAAGTTGCCGTCGATGTAGAAGTCGGCCGAGCTGGTCAGGTACATGGGCTGGCTGGCTCCGGAATAGAAGTTGTTGAAACGGTACCGGCTCCCGGTGAAGTAAATCGATTTCCAGGTCCCGTGAAAGTTGTTCTGATCGTCGATGTAGTAGTCGTCGTACCAGGCCTGCCCTTCGCTGGCGGGGACCAGCACCCCCTTATCCAGCTTCATGATGGTGGGATCGTCCCTCTGGGTATAGGGAATCGCCGATGCCGACCCGCCCCGTTCGGCGGTGAACCCGCCGTGAGCAACGAAATAATCGTAGTCGGCCCCCGAGGTGGTGCCGTCGCCGTTCATATCCCATTGCGGGTAAAAGGGCGCGATGGGAACGTAGCCCGGATCGGTCGGCCAACACGGGGTCCCCCCGTTGAAGGTCCCCTCGGGAGGCCACTGGCTTGGTTTCCAGCCCTGGAGCGGGGTGGTGTCCCGGGGTCCGGCATACTCGGTTTCGTCGTCGGGTTCCCCCGTCAAGCCCACCGGGAGCTTGCTCCCCACCGAACACGACCAGCCGGCGTCGCAGTGCGTGTAGGTCTGAGCCAGGGCTTCGTCGACGATGGCCTGGGGGACGTTGACCTTCCCGGTGATGATGGCCGATCCGGACATGTAGATGTCTTCGTTGGTCCCGACGTGCCCGGGGCCCATCTGCGAGGTGATCCGCGGCGGGATGGGGTAGTCGACCGGATTGAACGAATAAACCCCCGAGGTGCCGGTAGCCTCCACTCCTTCGCTCCCCCAGAGGCCGATTCCGCCCGGGAAGTACCTGCCGCCGCCCTCGCCGCTTTCTCCCTGGGTTCCCAGGTTGACGACTTCGCGGATGCTCCGGGACGAGGTTTCGGCCCCGCCGGGACGGGCCAGCGGCAGTATCGCCGCCCCGATAACCGCCAGCTTGACCGTCGTTTTCATGGCTCCTCCTCAGAGTCGGACAGACCCTTACCGTAATGCTACCCGATCGGATTGCGGGTGTCAACTAATTCTTTACGGTCCCCCGGGGTCGTCTCCGGCCTGGCCGCGAAACGCCGCCGCCGTTATTCGTTCACGATCTCCTTCCAGTTCTCCCGCTGGGCGGGGTTCGCCGGATCGTCGCCCGGGCCCGGCGCGGATCCGCCGTATTCGCCGCCGATACCGCCGTTGGGGCCGACATAATCCATGGGATACCCGACGGAGCGGCCGCCTTCCATGGTCACCGTCTTTCCGATCACCCCGGCGTAGAGCCAGCCGTCCCCGGAAATATGGACGTCGGCCAGCGGGGCGTAGAAGCGTCCGGCGCTGCCGTCGGCGCTGTTGGCGAAATCGAGGGTATCGCCCAGGGTGACCAGGTCGAAGCGGTAGGACTCCCCGCCCACCGCGATTTCCCCTCCGGAGTTGATGTCGGCTTCCCCGGTGATGATGAAGTTGTTCTTGACCGCCATCGTGCACTGCCCGGCGTCGATGAAGATCAGATCGCAGCCGTTGCCCTGGGTATATTGGCCGTCGACGTAGAAATCGGCGGGGTTGACGAAGTAGATAGGTTCGTTGGCCCCGGACTGGAAGTTATTGAAGCGATAGTGGCTTCCGGTGAAATAAACCGACTTCCAGGTGCCGACGAAGTTGTGTTGATCGTCGATATAGTAGTCGTCGTACCAGGCCTGCCCTTCGCTGGCGGGGACCAGGACCCCCTTGTCCATCTTCATGATGGTGGGATCGTCCTTCTCCGTATAGGGAATGGTGGTTTCCGGAGCGCCCCGCTGCGCGGCGAAACCGCCGTGGGCGACGAAGTAATCGTAATCCGCTGCCGAGGTGGTTCCGTCCCCGTTCATGTCCCACTGCGGGTAGAAGGGGGCGATCACGGGATAACCCGGGTCCTTGGGCCAGCAGGGCGTTCCGGAACTGTAGGACTGCCGGTCCGGGTTCTGCTTGGTGCCGTCCCACCCGCTCAAGGGGGTGGCGACCCGGGCCCCGCTGTACTGGAAATCGTCGCCGGCCTCTCCGGTAAGCCCGGTCGGAAGCTTGGACCCCACCGAACAGGACCAGCCGGCATCGATAACCTCGCTGTCGAAGGGATAGCCCATGGAGGCATCCCGCACCGCTTGCGTGGTCCTGATCATCCCGGTCACCCGGACCGAACCGTCCAGGTAGATCCGGTCGTTGCTCCCGGCGTGGCCCGGCCCCATCAGCGCGATGTCGGAGGGGGGAATGGGGTAGACGGAAGGGTCGAACGAGCAAAGATCGCCGTCACCCGTAAACTGAAAGCTCTCGGTTCCCCAGACCCCGATGCCGGGGGGGAAGAACCGGCCGCTCCCCTGCGGCTCTTCTCCCTGGCTCCCCAGGTTGACCACTTCCCGAAGCCCCCGCGAGGAGGTGTCTCCCCGGGCGGAGAACGCTCCCGCCGCCAGCAGGCATGCACCCGCGATCGCAATTGCCGTCTTCATTGCCGCCCCCATGAATAAGGTTTACCGTCGTGTCTCCACGATATTTTTCAGGCCCTTCCACCCATTTAAATTATACCCTGACAAATGAAGTTTGTCAAACTCCGCCAAAGAGATACAGCGTCTCGACGCCCGGCCGCCGGGCCGCCCGCTCAGTTAGAGACCGAGGCGCTGGCGGTAAAGGTGACGAAGGTGGCCCCGCTCTCCCAGTGGATGGAGAGATTGATTGTACCGTCGCCGAGGGGCTCGTCGATAAAGAGATCGGTGTCGGGGGCCCACCCGGGGGTTTCCCCTTCCTGGTCGACGATGTATTTTTTCCCGATTTCCAAGGCCCCCTCGGAGAGATAGAAGGCCTTGAGGGAATTGAAGGGAAGGGAGGACGTCTGCTGGTGGGCGGTCATGGACGCCACCAGGCCGTAGGCGACGACGGCCAGGATGACGATGATGATGACCAGCCCGACCAGGGCCATTCCCTGCTGGTCCCGGATATGTGCGGCCGTTTTCATTCTCCGTCGGGAATCCGCGGCTGGATGGACGTCCGCAGCGGGATATCCGTCCGATCGCTGGTCAGGGTGAAATCGATGGTCACCACGCCGTTTGCGTCCTGGCTGACGGCAAAGGATCCGGGTTCGACATGATCGACCAGGGTAAACGTCCCCAGGTCGGTGGTGCGCCGGATCTCCGATCCCGATTGGCTGAAGACCACGGTCTCGCTGGCGTCCATGGGAGTGACGTGGTCCGACTCCTTGGTGAAACTGACCGACCCGGTGCCGATGCTGACGTCGCCCGGGCTGGTTTCCCGGATCTCCCGGGCCATCTTCTCCAGGGCGGTTCTTCCTTCCTGGAACAGGTTGAGGTAATCCCGAGTGGCGATCAGGTAGATATCGACCCCCGAGAGCATCCCGTGAAAAACGCTGACGGCCAGGATCCCGAGCAGGACGATGACCAGGGTCATCTCCACCAGGGAGTACCCTTCCATCCGGGCTCCCGCGTGTCTGCCGCGGCCGTTCATTCTTCCCAGTCCGTTTTCACGGTGACCAACTCGAAGTCGTAGCCTCCCCCGGTGACGGTCACCGTCACCAGTTTCGCTCCTTCGGTGACCGGTCCGAAGGTGACGTTGGGGTCGATGGTGCAGGAACTGGAGTAGCCCGGGAAGCCCCCGATGGGGGAGTCGGCCCAGGCGGAGATGGAGTGGAAGTTGTAGGCGACGATTTTCTTCTCCATCTCGTGCTGGGCGAGAAAGGCCATCGTCCCCAGAATGACGGGACGGTCCATCCCGCGGGTGGCTTCCACGAAAGGGAGAATGACGGCGGGAATGATGATCGCCGCCACCATGATGACGATGGCGATTTCGATCAGGGAAAACCCCTCCGTTCTGGTTCTGCCGGCGCCGTTCACGATCCGCCTACCGTCACTTTTCCGGTCAGGGGTTCCACGGTCAGATCGGTGCTCCCGCCCCCGTTCACGAAGGTCAGGGTCTGGGCGGAGGAAAAATTCGGTTCCCCCAGACCGTTGAAGGTGATGCTGTAGCTGCCCCCGGCCGTGGCCCCGCTGGGGAGCACCCGCAGGGGAGGGAGGAGCCCCTGGGCGCTGTATTCGCTCCAGCCCGACGTGAAAACGATGGCGCTGGGAGCTCCGGTGAAAATGGCGTTGGCCTGAACCGCCCGGATATCGGTGGCCGCCACTTCGGCCGCCACCCTGGCCCCCAGAGAGTCGGTATCGATCATCTTGGGGATGACCGCCGAGGCCACGATGGCCAGGACCAGAAGCACAATGATAATTTCCAGCACCGTGAAGCCCTTCATGGTCTCCTCCAATTAGAATATAGCCCGCGGAAGCCGTCCCTGCAAGCGCGCGCCGGCTTGCGCCGGCCGGGGAAGAAGCTTATATTTATAAATAAGAGCGATGAAAAAACTCTTGGTTTCGGCATGGCTGCTGGGGGTGTTTTCCTCGGCCGAGGCGGCATTTACGGACAACCAGTCCGCCGCCCTGGAACTGGGCCAGGAAAGCATGCTGCTTAATCTGCCCAACCAGCAGCCCTGGACGGTAGAGGACCCCGTTCCCACGGCTTCCACGCTGCTGTGGCCCGGGGGGCTGATCGTAGCCGAATCCAAGCTTCTGGTCGCGGACTACCTCAACAACCGGGTCGTGATCTACGACCCCCTCCCCGTGGAAAACGGCGAAGACGCCGCCGTGGTCATCGGCCAGCCGGACATGTTTCACGGAGAACTGAACCAGGATCCCACGGGTATGGACCCCAACGTCCCCTACGCCTATACCGATTGGCGGGCGGACGACGTTTTTTACGCGGAGGGCCGGCTCCTCGTCGCCGACGCCTTCAACAACCGGGTTATGGTCTTCGACGAGGTCCCGGCCTGGAACAACGCCAGCTGCCAGTACGTCATCGGGCAGCCGGACGCGGAAGGATACCTGGTCGCCAACCAGGGGCTGGTGGGGGGGTACGCGGAAGCGTACACGCTCTACGAACCCCGCCGCGTCTGCGTCGACGGAGGAAAGGTCTTCGTCGCCGACCGCTTCAACCACCGGGTCCTGATCTACGACTCCATCCCGGACTGGAACAACCACTCCGCTTCGGTGGTCGTCGGCCAACCCGATTTCATCGAGAACAAGATCAACCAGGATTATCCCTGCATGGAAGGAGGAACCGGCTGCCCCGCCCAGAACACCCTCCAGGAACCGTGCGGGGTCTACGCCCGCGACGGGCGGCTCTTCGTCAGCGATACCTACAACCATCGGGTGCTGATATACAACAGCATCCCCGCCTGGAACAACGCCACCGCCGACGTGGTGATCGGGCAGGCCGATTTCTTTTCGGGCGATCCGAACCGGGGACTGGGAGCAGCCTACGCCGACACCCTGGACGAACCCTTCGGCTCGGTTTTCTACGACGGGACCCGGCTCTTCGTTCCCGACAGCGGCAACAACCGGGTGCTGATCTACAACAGCCTGCCTACGGAGAACGGGCAGTCCGCCGACGTCGTTCTGGGGCAGCCCACCATGCGGGACAACTTCGTCAATCAGTTTCCCCCGGGGCCATCGCCGCCGCCCACGCCCTCGGGGACCGTCGCCCCCACCACCATCCCCACGCCGCCGCCGCCGCCCACTTCCCGCACCATGTATTGGCCGGACGGGGTTTTTTACCAAGACGGCCGGCTATACGTTTCCGACACCCACAACAACCGGGTGCTGATATTTCTCGAATTCACGCCCACCCCGACGCCGTCCCCCGTTCCCAGCGCCACCCCCACCGCATCGCCGTCTCCCGGCCGCACGCCTTCCCCTTCCGCTTCCCCCACGCCGTCTCCCCGCCGCAGCCCGACTCCGACGCCTTCTCCGTCTCCGCCGCCGTCTCCCAGTCCCGCCCCGAGCTCCTCTCCGACCCCATCCGCGACGCCCACCCCGACGCCGTCCCCCGTTCCCAGCGCCACCCCCACCCCGACGCCGAGCCCCAGCCCGTCGCCCACTCCCAGCGGAACGCCGCCTGCCCACGCCGGCGCGGTCACGGGCGATTACAACGGCGACGGCACCTCCGATATCGCCGTATTCCGTCCGGGAAGCGGACTCTGGCTGATCCGCAACGTTACCCGCGTCTATTTCGGGACCTCCACCGATCTGCCGGTTCCGCGGGACTACAACGGCGACGGCACCTGGGATCCGGGAGTTTTTCGGCCCAGCAGCGGAAAATGGATGGTTCGGGGGGCAACGACCGTATACTTCGGATCGTCGGCGGATACGGTGGTCCCGGCCGATTACAACGGCAACGGCACCGCGGCTCCCGCTCTTTTCCGGGGCGCCAGCGGGAAATGGCTGGTGTGGGGCGTCCCTGCCGTTTACTTCGGGGGCGCCGCCGATATCCCCGTCCCCGCCGACTACGACGGCAACGGGTCGGTCGATATCGCGGTTTTCCGGCCCGAGGCGGGAAAATGGATGGTTCGAGGGGGTTTGACGGCCTATTTCGGGGCGGCGTCCGACACGGTGCTCCCGGCCGACTATGACGGAGACGGGTCGGCCGACATTGCGGTTTTCCGGCCCGCCAACGGGAAGTGGATGGTCCGCGACGGTTTATCGGCCTACTTCGGATCTTCCTCCGACGATCCCGTTGCCGCCGACTACAACGGCGACGGCGCGACGGATATCGCCGTATTCCGCGCCGCCAGCGGCAAATGGATGGTCCGCAGCGGGATTACCGCCTATTACGGCGGCGCCAACGACCAGCCGGTCACCAACCCCTGGCCTCGGCAGTAGTCCGGCCGGCCGCGGCCGAAGTCCCCAAGTCCCCGGTTTCAGGTTGCGGGCGGCGAGGTTCTTGAGGGGCTTCTCCGGATCAAGCCGTCCAAAAAGGATCGGGTCCAGCCGAAGCCGAGCAGGGCGGGGAAGACATACTCGGCCAGCGAGAAAAGCAGAGCCGTTCCCACTATCCCCGCCTCGGGCACCGCGCAGAAAAGGGGAACCAGGCCCGCCAGGGAGTTTTCCCGCAGACCGATACCGAGAACCGTGATGGGGATGGTCGAAATGAGGATGGAAAAAGGGAGGGCGACGAGGAACACCGGCGCCGGAAACCGAATTCCCAGGGCTTTCCCGGCCAGGAAAAAACCCAGAAGCTTTCCCGCTTGAATAGCGAGGGAAAAAAGAAATATGCGCAGCATCGGCCCCGGTCCCAGGGCGCCGGGGATGCTCAAGACCGCCCGGATCAGATCCCGGCACCTGCCCGGTCTCATCTTCTCCACCCGCTCCCGCACCTGTCGCCGGGCGCGGGGACGGCTGAGGAGCGCCAGCCCCGCCGCGCCCAGGAACAGGGCGCAACCCAGGAAAAGGACCGCTCCGTCCAGCCCGGCGCCGAAGACGATCCCACCCGCGACCACCATCATCCCGAAAACGGCCAGGTTGCTTCCCAGCTCGAGCGCGACCGACGCGGTCCCGCGCAGGGCCGAGAACCCGTGCCTCCGCTTCAGATAAAGGACCCGGGAAGCTTCGCCGGAACGGAAGGGGAGCAGGCTCTTGATGGGGGAGGATCCCATTTTGACGGCGAACGCTTCGCCGAAACCGATGTCCGCTCCCAGGCGGTCGAGTATGTACGCCCAGCGCCAGGACGCAAGACAACAGTTGGTGAGAAAGGAGAGCGCGACGGCTCCCGCCACCGGCCCCGGCGCGCTCTCCGCCAGCCGTTCCGATACCGCCGAAAGATCGACTTTCCGGAACAGGAGCCAGAGCAACCCGGCCGTGAGGAGCAGGGAGGCAACAAAGCGCAGCGTTTTTTTCACCGTCCGGTCGCTCTCCTCCGCCGAACCATTCCGATCGCCCCGGCCGCGGCCGTTATCAGTGCCACCGCGGCTCCGGCCAGGAAGGGCCGCGGCAGGAAGAATAAACGGATGTTTCCCGATTGTCCAGGGAGCCGTCGGGCCGCGAGGAGGCCGTTACGGGAATACACTTCCGCGTCCGGGCTGATCCATCCCGGATACCAGTTCTGATTGACGACCGCTTCTTCTCCGGTTCCGGGGTCGACGACGATGCGACCGCCCCCGGAATCCAGTATTTTCAGCCGGCCCCCTCCGGGTGACCAGGCTTCCCCCCGGTACTCGGGGTTGGGGAAGAACGCCCGGGGTTCGCGGAAAAAGACCGGCGGCCTGATTTTTCCCTCGATCCGCCCCAGGCGCAGGAACAGCCGCGGCTGGGCCGATTCGGGCAGGTACAGCCAGCCGTACCAGTTGATGACTCCGTATCCGGCCCGGATCAGATCGAACAAGTCCGGTTCGTACCGGTTGACGAGGGCGGGCACCAGCCGAGGGCCGTCCCCGCCCATGAGAAACAGTCGCCGCAGGGAAACGTATTCCCGCGAGAGAGTTCCGGGCCGGTAGATGGGAATCGACCCGGGGTCTTCGCCCGGGGAGCCGGGGACGGCTTCCCAGTAGGTCAGAACCTGAGTGAAGGGCGTTTCCCGCAAAGCGGCTTCTTTCTCCGAATCGAATCCGGCTTCCGCGTAAGGAAGCGACGCCGCGAAGGTCCAGCCCAGCACCGCGACGAGAACGACGGGAGTAAGCCGACCGCCTTTGGGGAAGAGGCCCCGCAGCCCGAGGCCCGCGCTCAGCGCGAGAATGAATTGAAGAAAAACCGCGAAGTATTTGTTGGGAAAATGCATGGAGGAGAAAACGGGGGCGTGCCAGAGCAGTCGATAGAGGTCGAGCGGCGCTCCGGCTCCCATGGTCAGGAGAGCGAAGATCGCCAGCAGCACCGGCAGCTGCCAGTACCTCCGGCGGTTTTTCCAAAGGCCCACCGCGGCTAAAAAGAGGGCAGGAGGACCGAGGTAAACGGTCGAATCGCCCAGGGGCTCGTCCCGACCCAGGCCGGCGGCCTCTTGTTCCGGAGGAGCGGGACCCTGAAGAAAAGGCCCCGCGTCCAGAAGCGAGCGGGCCAGGCCCGGCAGGTCCAGCGATCCCCGGGAAGCTTCCCGATAGTCGGAAAAGGACCGGGGAGCGCGCGCGATCAATTCCGCCATGGGCAGCAGTCTGAAGGCGCTGAGCAGGGCGGCGGCCAGGGCGATTCCGCACAGGCGCCCCAGGCCGATCCGGGGAAATTCCCGGGAACCGGTCCCGAGGAGCGCCCAGATTCCGAGGAAGAGCCCCATGGCCCCCACCCAAAGGCCGGTGGCGCCGGCCAGCAGCCAGACCAGAACCAAGGCCGCCCCCAACCGGGCTTTCCCGGACGTCGCGGCCCGGACGAGCAGGAACAGCAGCCAGGGCAGAAAGGAATAGAAACCGATATAGAGGTTGCCGGTGGCGAAATGGAACGGGAAGTAGGTCCCGAAGGCGAAAAGAACCCCGGCCAGGAAAGCGGCTTCGGGGTCGAGGCCGAAACCGCGCCGTACCAACAGGTACATGCCTCCCGCTGCCGCCCAGTAGAAAATCAAGATCCTGATCTTCAGAGCCAACCAGATATCGAGGAAGAGAGAGAGGGCGAAAAAGGGGTCGAGGCAGTCGTTTTCGGGGTGGGCGAAGATCGGGTACCCGCCGCCCAGAAACGGGGTCCAGAAAGGCAACCTTCCCTCCTGGACGATGGCGCGGACCAGGAGCGAATGGACGGCTCCCACCTGATTCCAATCCGCGTCCCGGCTGCGTTTTCCCGGGGAAAGCAGCAGGGGTAGACAGAAAACCCCAGCCGCCAGGGCCAGCACGAGGGGATAACGGAGGTTTTTTCTCATGCGCGCGTTCACGGCGTTTTCGTTGCGGCCAGGCTGCGCCGGATTTCGTCGGCTTCGCGCCGCCGGCCCCGTTCCTCCAGGCGCCGGCAGAGCCCGCGGCGGGTGGCGGCATCGAAGGGGCCCGGACCCGAGTAAAAGCCCGGGAGTATCCTCCCGAGTATTTCCCGGTCGTAGGGCCGATCCCGGCGCAGGAGATAATCGATGACCGCCGCCTGATGAAGATCCCGGTTGATGCCCCCGGCCATGGCCAGGCGGTACCGGTCGAGCCCGCGCCCGCCCAGGCGGGGGGAGACGAGGATAAGAACGCCGACGAGGGCCGCCAGCAGCCCCGCCGTTTTCGCTTTCGCTCTCCGCAGAATAATCAGGACGGGGATGGGGATGAAATACAGAGCGGGAGCGAGGTAGCTCAACCGGAAACCGGCGAAACCGGGAGAAACGAGGGAGGGGCGGGAAACGACGATCAACCCCGCGCCGGCAAGCGCGAACAGCGCCGCCGCCCGCGCCCGCCGTCCGCGGGAGCAGAACCAGAAAATCCAGGCGTATCCGGAAGCGGCGGAAAGAGTGAGCAGATAGAAGAGCGCGGCTTCTTTCTGAATGGCCGCGATCGTTCCGTCGCCGCCGAGAACGGCGCTCCAGGTTCCGAAACGGTCCCAGTAACTTCCTCCCAGCAGGGAGTTCAATTCCCGGGAAGGGATGAGGAGCGCCGATGGGACCATGACCGCCCCCGTCAGAACCAGGGCGGTGACCAGCAACCAGGCCCCGACGCGCCCGGTTTCGCGTCGCCGGTAGACGACGGCCCAGGCGAGAAAGACCAGGGCCAGGAAAGCGATCCCCCCTTTGGTCAAAACCGCCGCCGCCGCCCAGGCGAACGCGGCGGGGTAATCGCGTTTGGCCAGACCCGCCGCGACCCAGATCAGGGCCGCGCCCAGTCCCAGCCCGACGTAGGGAGTGTCTATTCGGTAGCGGATGAAATGAAGCGACAGATACAGAAAGAGCCCTCCCGCCGCGGCGACCAGGTAATCGCGCCCGCGGCCGCCCCCGGCGGCGGCCAGCGCCAGCCAGCCGGCCAGAATCAGCGTCGAAAACCCCCAGGAAAGAAGCTGGAAGGAACGGATTCCATCCACCCAGAGATCGAGTACGACCGCCTTTTGGAGGAAGGGGAAGGGGAGGTGCTCGACGGTGACGCCCCCTCCGTCGAAGAGGCTGCCGTTGTAGGAAGAGGTCCGCGGAAGCGGGGACGTCCGGAGCGAGCGGGCGAGGTCGAGTTGTTCGCGGATATCGCCGGTGTCCGCGAACAGCCACCTCGAGGCGAATACCCGGGCGAGTTCCGTCCCGGGCAGGTCGGAGGCGTTGAGAACCTCGACCCGCGGCGGCCGCGGGAAAAGTCTTCCCCGGCCGTCCCGGAACGAGAAAAGAATCTGGTTTTCGCCGGGTAGAAACCGGGGCCGGGCGAGGACGGCAGCTTTTCCCGGAGGAAAATTACGCGGCTCCGTCCCCTGGGAGTACGGCGGGGGGAAATAGCGGAAGTACGATTCCCGGCCGTTGACCGAGATCTCGAGCAGCATCTCCTCCTGCGCCGAGAAGAAGAAGAAGATAACGCTTCTACAGGTCCGGTCGCCCCGGTTTTCCACCCGAAGGGAGGCCAGATGTCCGGCCGGAGCCAGAAAGGGCTTGCCCGCATCCCGCCAGCCCTCTCCCGGGACGATCAGGGGAGGGGGACAGTCGGAGCCGCTTCTGGTTTTGGCGGCGTCGTTCAACGCCGTCCGAAACTCGTTGGGCCAGAGGGCGTTTTCCCCGATCAGAAACGGTTTCCAGGTCAATACGGCGGAGGCCAGAAGCACGCCCGCTCCCGCGGCCAGAGGCCCCAGGGATTTCCCGAGGAACCGTCCGGAGCCGGTCCGGGTCCTCCCGGGCAGCAAGGTCGGCGCCATGACGAGGGCGATCCAACCCAGCTTTCCCGGAGGGAGTCCGATCAGTTTGAGGCCGGTGCCGGCCGCCGCCAGCCAGATCCAGGAAAATCCCGCGGCCGCGCCCAACCAGGCGAGGGCGCCCCGCCGCCGCCCCGAGAAAACCCGCAGCAGCCCGTTTCCCGGCAGGAGAAAGAGAGGAGGGAGGAGACAGACCCCCGCCGCGAGAAAGGCCGCCTGCCGGACCGCGTCATCGAGAAAGTGGATTTTCGTGAGCCCGGCCGCTCCCTGGGAGAGAAGCAGCAAACCCAGCAGTGCCAGGTCGATGCGCGTCGAAGGGTTATCGAACCCGGTTTTCATCGGCATTGGTGGAATACAAGGGGGCGCCGGGGATGAATATCCGCCGCCGTCATCGAGGTTCCATTGCGGTGCGCTTTCCGGCGAACCGTTTTCCCAACCGCATTGCCCCGGAGTGGGGCGTCGGAGTATACTCGCAGAAATCGATCCGTTCCCGTGGGCGACGCCTGAAAACCATCATGATAAAACCATTTTACAGTTTCCACCTCGGGCTTGGGAACGGGGATTTATTCCCGGTTCGTCTCCGCCGCGCCTTCCGGAAACGCGAGCCGGAATGAGAATGCTGTTCGCCAACCCTCCCTCGCGAACCGACGGGGGGAGCGGGCTGGAAAAAGTCCACGTCAGAACGGGCAGCCGTTGGCCATTCTCCTATCTGTCTCCGGCGGGGGCGCCGTTTCTTTATTACGCTCCTTTCCCGTTTTTTCTGGCGACCGCCGCCTCCGTACTCCGGGAACGGGGGCATGAGGTTTCGGGGGTCGATTGCCTGGTGACCGGATGGGGGAGGGACCGTTTCCTGGAGTTCGCCCGGGCTTCCGGGGCCGGGGCCGTGGTCCTGGAGACCTCTCCCGCCACCGAAGTCATGGACATGGAAAACATCCGCCCGCTGGCCGAGCAAGGCTGGACCGTGATCGTGGCCGGTCCCCATGCCACGGCCCGCGCCCGGGAACTGCTGGCCGCGCACCCATGGGTCCGGTTCGTCCTGCGGGGGGAATACGAGTATTCCCTGGCCGATGTGGCGGAGGCGCTGGAGAAGGGGATCGATCCGAGAAACGCCCGGATCCCCGGGCTGGTCGTCCGCGATGGGGAGGGGCTCCACGAGGTGCCCGGCTTGGGAGCGGTCACGGACCCGGATCGCTTGCCGTTCCCGGCCCGCGACCTTTTTCCGGGGGGCGGCTTTTCTCACTCCGGCTATCGCGACAATATCGCTCCCGAAAAGTTTTGTCTCCAGCTTCATTCCGGCCGCGGGTGCCCGCGCGGTTGTTCGTTCTGTCTCTGGAATCAGGTGCTCTTTCCGGGGCGCGGTTATCGGCCTTTCGCTCCCGCCCGGGTGGCGGATGAAATCGAGTTTTTTATTCAGTCCTTTCGTCCCCACTCTTTTTATTTCGACGACGACAGCTTCACCGCCGACCCCGCCCACGCCCGGGCAATCTGTGGTTGTCTTCGGGACCGCGGGCTGCGGGTCACCTGGTACTGCATGGCCGATTTGGAAGGCTTAAGCCCCGATCTCCTCAGGGAAATGGCCGCAGCCGGCTGCCGGGGCGTCAAATTCGGCGTGGAAGGGGCCTGGGATCGGGTTCTTGTGCCCGAGGGCAAAAAATCGATGGGGGCCCGAGCCCGCGAAATAGCCGCGGCCGCCGCGGCGGTCGGCATCAGGACCCATGCCACCTTCTGTGTGGGTTTCCCGGAAGAAACGCCGGAATCGCTCGCGGCGACCCGTTCCCTGATCCTTTCCCTGAAAACCGATTCCATCCAGTGCAGTCTCTGCATCCCCTATCCGGGAACTTCTCTTTATCGGCGTTTGGAGCGGGAAGGGAGGCTGCTAACCCGGGAGATGGGGGCTTACGACGGCAGCCGTCCCTTGATCGCGAATCCCCGGCTGGGGAACGACGAGTTGAGGCGGTTCCGCGCCCGGATCGCCCGGGAATGGGTGCGCCGCCGCGTCCGCTCGCCGGCCTGGTTGAAGCGTCAGGCCGGCTATTTCCGGAGCCTGGCGGCGACCCGGGGCCTACGGGGCGCGGCGGCCTGGATACAAGGGGTCAAAACGGCGGAACGGGGGGTGCGGGATGGAGTATGAACGGCCCCGCCGGGTTCTTTTCCTCAACCACAATGTGGTGGAAGAGGGAACGTTTCTCCGTTGCCAGGGTCTGGCCCGGGGTCTGGCCGCCCAGGGCGTGGAAGTCGCGATATCATGCACCGATTCCCGGAAAGGGCTCGGCCCGGTGCGGGAAAGGGCGGACGCGCCGGGGGTCCGGGTGAGGCTGTTGCCGGAAATCGCCGATACCCCTTCGTACCTAGGTTGCGCCTGGAGGACCTTACTCAATCTCCGGGAACTTCGGGGCAGGTTCGATGTGGTTCACGCTTTCGCCGTCGCCATCCCCTCCACCGGGATTCCGGCCCTGGCTTCGCGGTTGCTTCCGGGCAGCGGGCTGTTTGTCGATTGGGACGATCGGTGGGGGGACGGACTGGGGAAACATCTGCCCGGCCCCGCGCATCGGTTGGTCCGGTTTCTGGAAAAAGAGGTTTTGCGCCGCGGCCGGCCCCGGGGAGTGACGGTCGTCAGTCCGGCACTTCAGGAAGCGGCGGCGGCGGCGGGGATACCGCCCGGCCGGATCCGGATCATCCCCAACGGGAGCCCGTGCCGGGAACGGTCGACGGTGAAAACCGCCGCCGCGCGCCGGGAACTGGACGTATGGGAAGAGGGAGAAGTCCTGGTTTCCATGGGCAGGATGTTCGACGAAAGCCTGGACTTGCTGTTGAACGCGTTCGCCTTGATTCTGAAAAAACGACCCCGCTCCCGTCTCTTCGTGGTCGGCGACCTCTGCCGGTACGGCGGGTTGGGACGTTTGACGGCCGCGATCAAAGCCCGTCATTCCTCGTTGGGGGACCGGGTGGTTTTCACCGGCGGGTGCCGGGGGCGCACCCTGGACGCATGGCTGGCGGCGGCCGATGTTCTTGTCCTACCGCTTATGGATACGGATTCCGACCGGTCCCGCTTCCCGATGCGGTTCGGAGACTATCTGGCCAGCGGCCGCCCTCTGGCCGTTTCCGCTGTCGGCGAAATCGGCCGGTTGACCCGAGAACACGCGTGCGGCGAGACCGCCGCGCCCGGCGATCCCGAAGCGTTGGCCTCGGCGGTGGAAAGGCTGCTGATCGATCCCCGGCGGGGCGAACGGATGGGAGAACGAGCCCGGGCGTTGGTTGCGGAAGAACTGGATTGGACGAACATCGCCGGGCGCCTCCTCGAATTTTACCGGGAACAGGCTTGTCTCCGGAGTTAGAGCGGGATACAGTTCATTCCGAGGGGGGCCGACCATGCCGGAGCCCATAGAGTTCGACAGCCTTCTGTTGGAGACGGTGAAGCGGACCGAAGACATCTGGAGTTTTCGGTTCCTGAGGCCGCCCGAGGCGGAATTCCGCCCCGGCCAGTTTTTCCAATTGCTGCTTCCTACCGACGGGGGGTGGTCGGCCCATTACCTCTCCTTCTCCAGCAGCCCCCGGGAAAACGCCTTTCTGGAATGCACCAAGCGGCTGAGCGGAAGCGATTATTCCCGTCTTCTGCGGGGACTGCGGCCCGGAGACGAGGTCAGGATCCGAATGCCGATGGGGAAGTTCATCTACGAAGGGAGCCCCGAGCGGGTGGTGTTCATCGCCGGGGGGATCGGGATCACCCCCTTCCGCTCGATCATCGCCACCCTGGCCGCCGGGCGGGTCCCCTGCCGCCCCACGCTCCTCTACTGCGCCCGTTCCGGGAACGACCTGATATTCACCGAAGATTTCGCCGCTTTTTCCCGGCGCCTTCCGGGGTTGGACACGGTTTATTTCGCGGAAACCGGAGACTTTCCTTCCGGGGGCCGGGGGCGACGGGGGAGGTTGACGCCGGAGTCGGTCGGAGAGGAGATACCGGATTATCTCCGGGTTCCTTTTTACCTGTGCGGCCCTCCGGCCATGGTCGAAGCGGTGGAAAACGCCTTGGCGACGGAACTCTCCGTGGATAAAAGCGCGATCATCAAGGAAAGTTTGGCCGGCTACGGGGGCCGGGAATGATCCGCTCCGGCCGGGGATACGGGGTCTCCGGTCGATTTTCTCGGTTCGCCCCGGCATGGATTATGTTTTTTCAGGCCGCCGTGAAGGTTTCCGTTTCTTCGATCCTGGTTTGGCTTCCCCTTCGTCACCTGATATAGTTAGCTCAAAGGAGGGGACGGAGTTCCTCTCCCAACGAACAGGAGGTACGGAATGGATAAGTGGGTTTGCCTGGTTTGCGGTTATATCTACGACCCGGCGGAAAACGGGGGGGTCGCTTTCGAGGATCTCCCGGATGATTGGGTCTGCCCCCTCTGCGGAGCCGGGAAAGACCAGTTCGAAAAAGCCTGACGCCGGTGACGAAGATGAACGCCATCAGATTGTCCCTGGTGCTGTTGTTGTGGGCGGCTCTCCCGGTTCAGGCCGGAGAAGAAGATCAAGTGCGCGAAACCGTCACCGCCTTTCAGGAGGCGGTCAAAGTCGGCGATTATTCCCGGGCCGCATCTTTTCTCACCGGCGAACTCAAGGTTCGCCTGCGTTCGGAGGCCTCGGCGCCTGCGCCGGCCACGGAAGTGGGCTCGGAGGATGCGATCGCCTTTCTCCGGCGGGAACTGGCGGAGAAAGCCTATCAGGAATGCCGGATAAACGCCGTTGCCGTCAAGGATGCGACCGCTATCGCCGACCTGCTCCCATCTTCGGGGGGCGTGGTACAGCTGCACCTGGCCCGCCAGGGGGACGGTTCCTGGTTGATCTCCCTTCCTGCCGCCGATCCGCTTCAGGATTTCCAGACGGGTTGCGAGCAGGCGATCAAGAAAGATCGCGCCGCCGAGAAAGCCTGGGAAGGGCAGGAACGGATCGATCAGGATATCGCCGACGACGTCAACGAGGATCGATTCCGCTGATTCGGCGGGGGAGGGCGGGTTCCCACGATTCGGACTCAAGACCGGGACCATGGAATTGCGCAGCAGGCTAGGGGAGGAGGTGCTGATCCTGGATGGGGCCATGGGCACCCAGATCCAGGCGACCCGGATTCCGGAACGGTCCTGGCGCGGGAAGCGGGGGTGTAACGAGATTCTCAACCTGACGGCTCCCGAGGTCATCCGCGGAATTCATGCCGCCTACTTTGCCGCCGGATCGGACGCGGTGGAAACGAATACGTTCGGGGCCTCGGGGTTGGTTCTGGCGGAATACGGACTGGCCGGACAAACCCGGGAAATAAACCGGGCCGCGGCTCTGCTGGCCCGCGAAGCCGTCAGGGGGGCGTCGGGGAAGGCCCGTTACGTACTGGGCTCGCTCGGCCCCGGAACGAAGCTTCCCAGTTTAGGGCAGGTTTCCTTCGACGAGCTTCGGGAATCCTATCTGCCGCAGTTGGAAGGCCTGTTGGAAGGCGGGGTGGACGGGATCATCGTCGAAACCTGCCAGGATCCTCTCCAGATCAAAGCGGTGCTCGACGCCTTCCGGGCGGTGGGAGGAGAGGACCCGGAGCCGGTTTTATACGTTTCTTTCACCATCGAGACCACCGGTTCGATGCTGGTGGGAACGTCCATCCCGGCGGTCGTGGCCGCGCTCGAGGCGTACCCGATCGACATTCTGGGTCTGAACTGCGCTCTGGGGCCCACGGGCATGAGGCCTCATCTCGAATACCTGCGCCGGAAATGGAGCCGGCGCACGGCCTGCATGCCCAACGCCGGAATGCCGGAACTGCGCGACGGCCGGACCGTATATCCTCTGGAACCGGAGGAGTTCGCCCGGCGGCTGGGAACGATCGTTCGGGAATGTTCGCTCGATTCAGCCGGTGGGTGCTGCGGCACCGGCCCGGCCCATATCGCCGCCCTGGTCGAGGAGTTGCGGGGCTACCGCCCTTCCGGAGTGCTGATTTCGGGGGAGACCGAAGCGGTCGCCAGCCTTTATGAAGAAGTTGCGCTGACCCAGGAACCTCGGCCGTTGTACATCGGGGAACGGGGAAACGCCACCGGGTCGAAAAAATTCCGGGACGCGCTCTTGGCCGACGACTTCGACCGTGGCCTGGAGATCATGAAATCCCAAGAAGACCTGGGGGTCCACCTCCTCGATCTCAGTTGCGCCTACGCCGGCAGGGACGAAGTCCGGGACCTCCCGATTCTGACCGCTATGGCGGCCAGGGAGTGCCGGGCTCCCCTGGTCATCGATTCCACGATCCCCGCCGCGGTGGAAGCCGCTTTGAAACATTACGGGGGGCGGGCCGTCATCAATTCCGTCAACCTCGAAGAAGGCGAGGAAAAGGCCCGGAGGGTCGTCTCCCTGGCGCGACGGTTCGGGGCCGCGCTCATCTGTCTCTGCATCGACGAGAACGGGATGGCGCGTTCCGTCGCGGAGAAGCTGGCGACGGCGCGGCGCCTGGTGGCGCTGTGCGAAAAGGGGGGGATGGAGCGGGGTTCGCTTCTGGTCGACCCGCTGACGTTCAGCATCGCCAGCGGCGATCCCGCCCTGGCGGATTCGGCCCGCACCACCGCCGCCGCCATCGGCGAGATCAAGCGGGCCCTCCCCGGGGTCCGTACGGTCATCGGTCTTTCCAACGTGTCGTTCGGACTGAGGGGAGAGGCCAGGAGCGCGCTCAACGCGATTTTCCTGGACCGCTGCCTCGGCCAGGGGCTGGACGCGTGCATCGTCAATATCGCGGCGTTCCAGGCCCTTCCCGAAGTTCCCGGCGAAGTCCGCGAACTGGGCCGTCGTCTTCTGGATAACGACACCGCCCACGGCGATCCCCTCGAAAACTATCTGGCCCGGTTCTCCGGCAGTGCGCCTTCGGACTCCGGCTCCGACCGGGAGCCGGACGATCCTTCCGAACGCTTGCGGCGCCTGATCGTTCGCGGAAGAACCGTAGGCCTGGCCGAGACCGTCGACGAACTCTGCCGCAGTATCGCGCCCGAGAAGGTGCTTAACCGGATCATGGTCCCTTCCATGCAGGAAGTGGGCAGGCTTTTTAACGAGGGAACGCTGCAGCTGCCCTTCGTCCTCAAATCGGCCGAAGTGATGAAAGCCGCCGTCGACAAGCTTCAACCCCATTTCGCCGGCTCGCGGCCGCGCTCGCGCCGCGTCCTGGTCCTGGCCACGGTGGCGGGCGACGTGCACGATATCGGGAAAAACCTGGTCAAGATTATTCTCTCCAACAACGGAATCGACGTGATCGATCTCGGAACCCGGGTTCCGGCGGAGAAGATCATCGAAGCGATTCGAGAATACTCCCCCCAGGCCGTGGGCATGAGCGGTCTCCTGGTCAAATCGGTGGCGACCATGGTCGAAAACCTCAAGGCCCTGGCGGCAGCGGGGATTTCCACGCCCGTCTTATTGGGCGGGGCCGCGCTCACGCCCGAGTTCGTCCGTGACTCCTGCCAACCGGAATATCCGGGCCCCGTCGTCTATTGCCGCGACGCCTTCGACAGCCTCGCCTATCTGGAAAGGGGCGCCGTTCCCTCCCCGCGCCGGCCTCATCTTCCCTCCCCGCGGCCTCCGGACCGGTTGGAAATCGCTCCGCCTCCTTCCGCCCCCGCCGCCCCCTTCACCGGGAGCAGGGTTGTGAAGGGCGTGGACCTCTCCGCGCTCATAGCCCGGATGAACCGCCGCCGCCTGATGGTCTCCCGCTGGAAATTCCAGCGGGGGACCCTCGGCGCCGAAGAATATCGGCGGCTGTTGAAGGAGGAAGCCGAACCTATTCTCGAAGAACTGTTGGCCCGGGTCGAACGGGGCCGTCTCCTGAAAGCGGGGGCGGTGTACGGTTACTATCCCTGCCGCAGCCAAGGCGACGATCTCGCCATCGCCGCCGGGGACTTCGGTGAAGTGCGTTTGACTTTTCCCCGTCAGGAGGGGGAAGAAGGCGCGGCCCTCCCGGATTTTTTCCGGTCTGACTCCGACGTTGTCGGTTTTATGGGGGTATCGGTGGCTTCTCCGGACCCGAATGTCGCGGTTGAAGAGGGAAAGTACCGGGATTACTTTCTCCTGCACGGCCTGGCCGCGGAAATGACCGAGGTTCTGGCCGGATGGGTTCAGGAGCAGATGATGCGCGAACTCTTCCCGTCTCCGGAAGGCGGCGCTCGGCGGGGGGAACGATATGCTTTCGGATATCCGGCCGCCCCGGATATGATGATGAACCGGACGGTGTGTTCTCTCCTCGGTTCGGAGAGGGCGGGCATACGGGCGTTGGAAAACGGGATGCTGGTTCCTGATACCAGCATTGTCGCCCTGGTCGCCCACCACCCCCAAGCCCGGTATTTCCGGATCGAACCGGGCCGGGCGGGACAACCTCAACAGGGCCACGGCGGTCCGCCACCAAGAAAGGATGGATGATATGGCAGCAAAGAGGGTCGTGTTCGCCGCAGCGGCGTTGATCGGTCTGGCCCTGGCCGTCCCCGGCACCGGTCGGGCCGGAGGATACGAGAATTTCGGACTGGGCGCTCGGGCGCAGAGCATGGGGGGAGCCTTCATCGCGGTCGCCGACGATTGGACCGCCGGTTACTGGAACCCGGCCGGACTGGGGCGCACCGGGGGCCAGTTCGGAGCCGACCTCCTGTTCGTGCAGCCGACCGTCCGCTCCAGCGGTTCCTACGCCAACTTCACCCCGGACCGGGCGGCGGCTTCCTACAAGTGGACCAAGGACGTTTTCGTCGATTACACCGGAATGGAGCCCGATCGTTTCACCAAGTACTCGACCAGCGGCAATTATCTGAACCCGCAGGGTCTGGGTATATCGTATCTCATCCCCGAGGTCGCGACGGTCGGGTTGACCATTTATCAGCCCTTGGGCTACGCCATCGATTGGAGCGAAAACATGCCGTACCTGGCCGGGAGCATCTACGGCAGCAATTGGCAGCGGTTGATTTCGACCTCCTTCCAGCTGTCCGCCGCCCGTCAGATCGTTCCCGGGGTATACTTCGGCGCCGGCGTAGCGCTTCTCATCGACGATATCCGCCGGGACGCCGAGAAGATCGTGGATTCGGTTCCCGGTCCGTCCCCTCTCGATTATACCTACGATATCACGGTGGATGACGACGGGGTCGGCTGCGAAGGAAGTTTCGGTCTCCTGGTGGATATAGCGGACTGGATCAGCCTGGGGGGGGTGCTCCGGACCGGCGCCTCGGTGCGTTTGACCGGCGACGCCGATGCCAGCCTTTCTCTTTTAGGGCTTCAGGAACGCTCCGACCTCACCCAGAAATTCCGCCATCCCCCCACGTGGGGAGTGGGGATAGCCGTTCGCCCGTTGCCCGGCCTGCTCTGCTCGCTGGATATGAACCAATCGCTTTGGGACACCTTCCGCACCGATATCGATTTCGACGATCCCGGGGTTCTGCTGCGGGACGAGAACTACAACGAAGACTGGCATAATGCCGAAAAGATCAGGGTCGGCTGCGAGTATCTGCTGGCCTCCTGCTGGAAAGTGCGCGGCGGTTTCTGCTACGACGAATCGCCGATGCCGGCCAAGTCGGTAAGTCTGGCTTACATCCCCGACACCGATAAGAAATATGTAACCTTGGGCCTGGGGTGGGAGCCTCCGGGCGGGTGGGCTTTCGATCTTCTGGCCGCGACCGCCTGGGGCGACCGCCACGCCCAGGGAGAAAAATTCGAGCAGAGGATCGTGGGGCTGGGGCTGGACGTTTCCTACCGTTTTTAAGGCCGAAGGCGGGAGGAGCGGAGGAAGGGCGCCGTGCGCCTCATCCGGAAGTATTCGACCTATCTGAAAGAGAGGTTCGGGGAACCTGTCCTCAAGGTTCCGCTCGACGCCGGGTTCACCTGCCCCAACCGGGACGGAACCCGGGGGCGGGGAGGCTGCTCGTACTGCGACAACCGGGCCTTCAGCCCCGTGGCCGGTACGGGCACCCCCTGCCTCGACCAGCTTCGCCGGGGTATCCTGCGTGCGCCCCGGCGGTTTCGGAGATTCATAGCCTATTTCCAGGCTTATTCGGGAACATACGCCGAGCCGGAACTTCTGAGCCGTCTCCACGCCGAGGTTCTCGGCGTTCCGGGAGTGATCGGAATAGCCATCGCCACCCGTCCCGATTGTCTAAGCCGGGAGGTGATCGACTATCTCTCCGGGCTCTCCCGGAAAACCTATCTGGCCGTCGAACTGGGAGTACAGACTCTGGTGGATCGGACCCTGCGGACGATCTGTCGGGGGCACACCGCCGCCGAAAGTGCAGCGGCTCTGGCGCATCTGGAACGGGCGGGGATCGAGGTCACGGTTCATTGCATGCTCGGTCTGCCCGGGGAAGGCCCGGCGGAAGCGGCGTTCACCATGAAAACTCTCGCGGGTTTGCCCGTCTTCGGCGTCAAGTTCCATCAGCTGATGATCCTGGCGGAGACGCCCCTCCATCAGGCCTATCTCCGGGGGGAGGTCGCGGTATTGACGCTTGAAGACTACGCGGCGCTTCTGGCGGATTCCCTGCAGACGCTTCCGGAAGGCGTCGTCGTTCACCGTCTTCTTGCCGACTCCTCTCCCGCGCGCGGACTGGTCGCTCCGCTCTGGAGCTGCCGGAAGCGCTCCAGCCTCGCTTATCTGGAGGATTATCTGCGTCGCCGGGGCCTGGGCTATTCCAATTCGCGGTTGCAATCGAACCCGGGGTGAGGTATACAACTTACTCCATTGCCCTCTAGTTCAATTGGCAGAACGCCTGACTCTGGATCAGGAAGTTGGAGGTTCGAGTCCTCCGGGGGCAGGGAAGGCCCCGCGGATGCCGCGGGGCCTTCCGATTATCCGGGGGAGTTCGGGGCTTTTTCTTCGAACAGCGGCAGGATCTCGTCGAAGCGGTCGATGGTCAGGGTCGGGGCGACGGATCCGTCTTCCCCGCTGGAGACGTTGCGCCGATGGACCGAGGGAGCCGAATATTTTTTCAGTTTCTCCCGCAGCTCTGGAGCGATCACGGTACCGTAACGCGCCCAAACGTCGGTCAATCCGCACTCCCGGGCTACCTTGATGTCCTTCTTGGGATTGTCCCCGACCAGAACCGTCCGCGCCGGATCGATCCCTTCCTGCCGCAGAAGGAACTTCAAGCCCTCGGGGTTGGGTTTTTCGAAAACCAGGGGCATCTCCACGACCTTGCCGATGCGGGAACGGTAGTATCCGCTCCGAAGCCGGTTGACCAGGGCCGGGTCGAGGCGGGTGGAGGGAGGAATGGCGTAAGTTTCCAGGGCGTACATGGCGCGGATGAACTGGGCCAACCCCAGATGCTTCAGCCGTTGTTCGGCGGCAAAGGCGGGGGCGTCGCTGAGAACGTAAATTGAAACACCCCGGTCGATCAGATGCCGGAAGGTCTTCCGCACCCCGGGGTAGAGCCGGAGATTTTCCAGGCGGACCCGGTTGAAGACGTAACGGGTGGGATGAATATACGTTTTCTGAAACCAATCGAAATCCTCTCTCAAGTCGGAGAAGATTTCCGCTTCCTGAAGGACGAAAGCGTATTCATTGGTCTGGCGGGCTTCGAAGACCTTCTTGATCGAATCGATGATCGCGTCCCGGGGCCGACCGCTCAGGTTTTCCAGGGTGTTGACCATGGCTTCCAGACAGGGAACGATATAATCGACCCAGCTGTAGAGGGTGTTGTCGGCGTCGGCGATCAGAGTCGTATACTTAGGGGAGTTCATTCCGTCCTTTCCCGGTTCGATGGATTTTGCGTTGCATTATGATAATGACGATTGTTAAATTATCCACCATAAAACACGAACGTCCGGCGGGATAGGGCGAATGGCGGAATGGCAGACGCGCTGGATTTAGGATCCAGTGGGGAAACCCGTGGGAGTTCAAGTCTCCCTTCGCCCATCGTCAGCGAATTTGCTTGCTTTCTGAAGGAGGTGGAGCTAATCATACAAGACTGAAGCAAAGCTACGGCGTTTCGCGCGGGAGTAGCTCAGTGGTAGAGCTCCACGTTGCCAACGTGGTTGTCGCGGGTTCGAATCCCGTCTCCCGCTCTGCAGGCCCGGGTGAATCCGGGCATTTTTTCTATTGGGGGCAACGTTTCGGGAGGAGGAAGGGATGACCGAGGAAAACAGCAAGCACGAGGTCAGGGAAACGGCTCCCTGCCGACGGGAACTGCGGATAGAAGTGCCCGCCGAACAGATGGAGAAGGAACTGGCCGCGGTTCTGGGCGAACTCGGCGGCAGCGTGAAAATCCCCGGGTTCCGACCCGGCAAGGTTCCCCGGCCGATCGTGGAACAGCGTTTCGGAGGGGAAGCGCGCAGCCGGGCCGTCAGAAACCAGATCGAAAAACAGTTTTTCGCGGTATGCCGCCGGGAGAGCTTCCGGGTGTTGGGAGACCCTCAGTTCCGGGAGGTGGGCTGGAAGCCGGGAGAAGCGCTCGTTTTCAGCGCCGTCTTCGACGTTTTTCCCGAATTCGTTCCCGAAGGATACAAGGCGATCAAGCTGGACAAACCGGCGGTAGAGGTGACGGAAGAAGAAATCGAAAGCCAGATCGAGTCTCTCCGGGAGCGGACGGCGACGTTCGCGGCGGCGGAGAAGGAAAAACTCGAGGAAGGGGATTTCGGGGTCATCGACTTCCGCACGATCGAGTCCGGCGAAAGCGGCGCCCCGTCCGGCTCAGAGGCCAAATGGGTGGAAGGGTTTTTCGTGGAGGTTACCGTGCGCGACGACGCGCCCCTCCTCGCCGGCATGGTGGGAATGAAGCCGGGGGAAACCCGGCTGATCGAAACCGGCGAAGGGCCCGAGGGCGAAAGGGTGTTCGAAGTCAAGCTGCGGGAGATCAAGAAGAAAGTCCTGCCGCCTCTCGACGACGAATGGGCCGCCTCCTGGGGAACCTACCGGACCCTGGAAGAAGTGCGGGCCGCGGTGAGGGAGGCGCTGCAGAACCGCAAGGAAATAGAAGCGCGGTTGGAGCTCAACGAACGGGCGCTCGGGATCGTCCTGGAAAAGAATCGGTTCGATCTTCCCCCCTCCGCCCTGGAAGCCCTCAGCGATCTGCACCTGGCCGTGCTGAAAGACAAGGCGGAGAAAGGGTATCCACTCCCGGAAGGCGATGGTACCATGGAAAAAACCGCCGAAGCCAATGCCCGGCGGGAGCTGAAAACGATCCTGCTGTTGAGGGAGATCGCCCGCCGGGAAGGGATCAAAGCCGATCCCGTCCGGGTGGCCGAGGCGGTGGCCCGGGAAGCCCGGGAGCGAGGCGAGGATCCGGCCCTTTTCCGGAAGAAAGCGGAGAACGACGGAAGTATTCAGTCCTATCAGGACCGGGTGCTTCGCGACCAGGCGCTGGAGTTCATAATCGAGAATGCCGAGGTGAAATCAGCCGATGAAAAATGAAAAAGCCCAGCTGATCCCGATGGTGGTGGAACAGACGGGGAGAATAGAACGTTCCTACGATATCTATTCCCGCCTGCTCAAGGACCGGATCATCTTCATCGGATCGGTCATCGACGATCATGTAGCCAACCTGGTCGTCGCCCAGATGCTCTATCTGCAGATGGAGGATTCCGAGAAGGATATCAATCTTTACATTAATTCTCCGGGGGGGTCGGTGACGGCCGGGCTGGCGATCTACGACACCATGCAGTTCGTAAGGTGCGACGTCACCACCTACTGCATGGGTCAGGCCGCGAGCATGGGGGCGCTTCTTTTAGCTTCGGGGTCGTCGGGAAAGCGGTTCGCCCTGCCTCATGCCCGGATCATGCTTCACCAGCCCTGGGGCGGGACCGAAGGCAGCGCCATCGATATCAGCATTCACGCCCGGGAGATTCTACGGTTGAAACACGAACTCAACGCCATTCTCGCCCGGCACACCGGTCAGCCACTGGAGAAGGTGGAGAAAGACGCCGATCGCGATTTTTTCATGAACGTTCAGGAAGCGGTGGAATACGGGCTGGTCGACCAGGTCATTACCCGCAAGGATAAAAAATAGAGGGAAGTTCATGGCGCAGAAGCCTTCCAAAACCGGCCCGGGGCCGTCGTGCTCATTCTGCGGCCGCGACGCCGAGCATGTCGGGAAGTTGATCCGCGGCTTGGACGGCCATATCTGCGAGGACTGCGTCCGCATCTCCGCGGAAATGCTGGGGGAGCCCGACAAAGCCGCCGCCCCCGCCCCGCAGCTTCTTCCGGATCCGCTTCCGTCGCCCCGCGAAATCAGAAAATATCTGGATCGATACGTCATCGGCCAGGAACCGGCCAAGAAAACGATCGCGGTCGCGGTACACAACCACTACAAGCGGCTGAAATCGGCGATGGGGACCGATGACGGAGTGGAAATCGAAAAAAGCAACATCCTCATGATCGGCCCGACCGGGGCGGGAAAGACCCTGATCGCCAAGACCCTGGCCGCTTTTCTGCATGTCCCCTTCGCCATCGCCGACGCCACTACCGTCACCGAAGCCGGGTACGTCGGAGAGGATGTGGAAAATATCGTTCTGAACCTGTTGCGGGCCGCCGATTACGACGTGGCCCGCGCCGAAGTCGGGATCGTCTATATCGACGAAATCGATAAAATCGCCCGGAGAACGGAGAATGTTTCCATTACCAGGGATGTTTCCGGCGAGGGGGTGCAACAGGCCCTGTTGAAGATATTGGAAGGCACCGTCTGCAACGTTCCCCCCAAAGGGGGCCGAAAACATCCCCACCAGGAGTTCGTCCGAGTCGATACCGGCAATATTCTCTTTATCTGCGGCGGAGCTTTCAGCGGCTTGGAGGAGATTTTGCGCCGGCGCCTTAACCGCCGGTCGATCGGATTCCGCGACCCCGGAGGGGAAACTTCCGCCGCCCTGGATGCGATCTTGGAGATGACCGAACCGGAAGATCTGATCAAGTATGGAATGATTCCGGAATTCGTAGGGCGTTTGCCCGTCGTGACCTCCCTCAACCACCTCAAGGAAGACGAATTGGTGGAGATTCTGACCAAACCCCGCAACGCTCTGCTTCTACAGTACGAAAAGCTGCTGGCCATGGACGGCGTGAAGCTAAGCTACGACCGGGGAGCCCTTGGCGTTCTGGCGCGCGAGGCCATACGCAAGGGAACCGGCGCCCGGGCTCTGCGGGGAATGTTGGAGCGGGTGATGCTGGACGTCATGTATGAGGTCCCCTCCCGGAAGGACGTCGCGGAATTCAAATTGACCGCGAAACTGCTCAGAAGTTATTTTCCCCATTCCGCCCGGCCGGCCCGCCGGGCCAAGAGCGCCTGATGCCATGAAAACTCCCCCCCCGCCGGAACCGCCCCCTCCCCGGCATATCGCCGTGATCATGGACGGCAACGGCCGCTGGGCGCGTCGCCGGGGGTTGCCCCGGCTGGAGGGTCACCGGGTAGGTTCCGAACGGGTGCGGACCATCACCACCGCTTGTTCGGAACTGGGAGTGAGCTACCTGACCTTGTATGCCTTTTCGGCCGAAAACTGGAAACGCCCCCGGGCCGAGGTCTCGGGTCTGATGCGCTATCTTCGGCATTATCTGAAGCAGGAACTGCCGACGATGCTCGAAAACGACATCCGCTTCCGGACCATCGGCGACGTCGACTCCCTTTCCCCCGCGGTGCGGCGGTCTCTGGAAAAGACCTCCGCCGCCACCGCGGATGCCTCGGGGTTGACCCTGGTCCTGGCCCTTAATTACGGCGGGCGACAGGAAATTCTGGAAGCCGTTCGGCGCCTGGCCCGGTCCGCGGCGGAGGGGGCGGTGAAACCGGAGGACATTTCCCTGGAAGACGTGGAACGGCACCTGTACACCGCGGGAATACCCGACCCCGATCTGGTGATTCGAACCAGCGGGGAGATGCGCCTCAGCAACTTCCTGCTCTGGCAGTCCTCCTACGCCGAACTGGTAGTCACCCCGGTGCTGTGGCCGGATTTCGGCCGCCGGGAGTTGGAAGATGCGATTCGGGAGTTCTGGACCCGGCGGCGGCGTTTCGGCGGCCTCGACCGGTCCGGCGACGGGAAAGATGCTCAGGCATAGGCTACAGACGGCGGGGATCCTGATCGCGGTATTGCTGGGAGTGGTGCTTCTCAGTTACCGGGTCCCGGTTCTCTTTTTCCTGGTCGGGAATTTTTTCGTCATTCTGGGCTGCCTGGAATTCGCTCAACTCACCGGCGGAATCAGGTGGACCGCGGCCGTGGGGGGCGGGTTGGTTTTTTCTTCGGCCTTCATCGCCGCCGTCGGTCCCCGCTACATTCCCTCCCAGTTCGTGGTTTTCTGCCAGCCGGAATGGCCCGAGTTTTCCCTGCTGGTGCTCCTGGTGCTGACGTTTCTTTTTCAGGCCACCCGCCGGGAACTCGACGGCGCGGCGGCCAGGATATGCTCGACGGTGACGGCGGTTATCTACGCCTCGTGGCTGATGTCTTTTCTGCCCCGCATCAACTATTACCAATCCTTTCGGTTCCCGGACCTGGACGGGCGGATGTATCTGTTTTTCCTGTTTTTCGTGGTCAAGGTCACCGACTCGGCCGCTTATTTCGTGGGCTCGAAATGGGGGCGCCGCAAACTTATTCCCCGGCTCAGTCCCAGGAAAACCCTGGAAGGGGCGGTGGCCGGGATTGTTTTCGGAGGGGTGGCGGCCTTGGGAGGGAAATACCTGTTCGCCCTGAACGAGGTCAGCGCGGCCGGGGTAACGACCCTGGGCCTGCTGCTGGGAGGAACTTCGATCGGGGCCGACCTGGCGGAATCGCTGATCAAGCGGTCGGCGGGGGAAAAGGACTCCGGAAATACGCTGCCCGGGCTGGGAGGGGTATTGGACCTCATGGACAGCGTATATTTTTCGGCCCCGGTGTTGTTTTTCTATATGAAACTGGTCTTCAAACTCTAAGGCCCGGATATGGCGGACGTTCCGGAAAAGACGATTGCGGTTTTAGGCTCGACCGGCTCCATCGGGACCAACACGCTCGACGTCGTCCGCCGTTCCCGGGGAAGGTACCGGGTCGCGGCCCTGGCGGCGGGAAGAAACCTCCGGCTTCTCGAGGAACAAGCGCAAGAATTTTCCCCGGCTCTCGCCTGCGTCGATAGGGCGGAGGATGCGCGGATGCTGCAGGGGCGCCTGGGAAAGAAGGTCCGGGTGGTCTCCGGAGAGGAAGGCCTCTTCGAGACCGCGGGTATCCCCGCGGCCGACATGGTCCTGGTCGCCATCCCCGGAGTCGTCGCTCTCCTCCCGACCCTGGCGGCGATCGAGGCCGGGAAGGCGATCGCGCTGGCTTCCAAGGAAATACTGGTTTCGGCCGGAGACCTGTTCATGGCGGCGGTAGACCGGTGCGAGGCCGAGGTCATCCCCGTCGACAGCGAGCATTCAGGGGTTTTTCAATGCCTGCGCGGAGAGGACGGCGCCGAGGTGAGTAAAGTCGTCCTCACCGCCTCGGGGGGGCCGTTTCTCGATACCCCGGTCGGAGACCTGGCGTCCGTGACTCCGGCGCAAGCCCTGGCCCATCCGCGCTGGAAGATGGGGGCCAAGGTATCGCTCGATTCCGCGACCTTGATGAACAAGGGCTTGGAAGTGCTTGAAGCCCATCACCTTTTCCGGATCCCCCTGGATAAAATCGAGGTGGCGGTGCATCCGCAAAGCCTGGTCCACGCCCTGGTCGAAATGAAGGACGGGTCCCTCCTGGCGCAACTGGCCAATCCCGACATGCGCTTGCCCATCTCCTACGCCCTGGCCTGGCCCCGGCGGTCTCCCGTTCCATACGGACGTTTGGATATCAGGCAGGCGCCGGCCTTGACCTTCCGGGAGCCGGATCTGGAAAAATTTCCCTGCCTGGCCCTGGCTTATCGAGCCGGGGAAGTCGGCGGGACCATGCCCGCGGTCATGAACGCCGCCAACGAAACCGCCGCCGCCGCGTTTCTGGCGGGGGAAATAGGATTCCTGGACATTCCCACCGTCATCAGGCGCACGATGACCAGACATCGGGCGGTCCCGGTTCGGGAGATAGAAGACGTGCTCGAAGCGGACCGGGCCGCGCGAGAATTTTCCGTGCGGCTGTGCCGGGACCTGACGAGGTAAGAAGCCATGGGAGAGATAAGCTCGGTCGTACAGTTCGCCGGCAGCCTGTTGCGGTTCGCCCTGATTTTAGGGGCAATGATCTTCGTCCACGAGTTGGGGCATTTCCTGGTAGCCAAGTGGCGCGGCATCCGGGTCTTCTGTTTTTCTCTCGGTTTCGGCCCCCGGATACTGGGCTTCACGGCCCGGGGAACCGAATATCGCTTTTCCCTCGTGCCCCTGGGAGGATACGTGAAGATGGCCGGCCAGGAAGACCATCCGGGCCAGGAAACGGAAGCGGAAAAAAACGTCCCCGCTTACCAGAAGTTTTCCCACCGGAAAACCTGGGAGAAGATCGCGGTCATCGCCGCCGGGCCCGTGATGAACATCCTTTCGGCGGTCGTGATCTTCGCCTGTCTCTACACCGTAGGGTTCCTCATCCCCTCCTACAGCCACAGCACGCGCGTGGGCGCGGTGCTGCCCGACTCGCCCGCCGCCGGCGCCGGCATCGTATCCGGCGACTCCATCGTCGCCATCGACGGCCGGGAGATGGATTCCTGGAACGATATCGTGCTTTCGGTGCTTTTCAGCGGAGGCGAGCCTCTCGACGTAGCCGTGGCCGCCCGAGGGAGCCTCCGGCATTGTTCCCTGACCGCCGTCCCCATCCCGGGTTCCCGCTATCTTGGAATCGGGGTGCTCCCCTACGCGGAAGCGGTGGTGGAGGAGGTGTCTCCCGGATCTCCCGCCGCCGCCGCCGGCGTCGAACCGGGGGATCTGATCAGGAAGTTGGACGGGAAAGAAGTTTCGCTTTACCAGTTGACCGAGGATCTGGCCTCCCGGCCGGGCGATCCGCTTGCCCTCGAAGTCGAGCGGGGAGGGCGCTTCGAAACCTTGTCCCTGCTCAACGGTTCGGCGGGAGAGTTGGAGGGGATAGCGGTCCTCAAGGACGGGACGGTCCGGAAGATAGGGGAAGGAAAAGACGAGGACGGCCTGGCCGACGGGGACCGGATCCTGAAGATCGACGGAGAGGATCCGGGGCCGGAGGGAGCGGCTTCCTGGGTCGCTTCCCATCCGGACCGGGAGGCGATCCTGACCGTGCTCAGGGAGAAGGACGGCGAGGAAACTCCCGGTCGCGTGGAAATCAAGGTCAGCATCGGCCGTAGGGGGCTGATCGGGGTGGTCCTGGCCGCCCGCGAGATCGAGGAGCGGGTGCCGTTTCCCGCCTCCCTGATCCGGGCGGCCGCGGAAACGGAGCGGGAGATCAGGCTCTGGTTCTGGAGCATGGCCGGCCTGATCAGAGGAGATCTCAGCCACAAGGAACTGACGGGGCCGATCGGGATATACCAGGAGACCGAAAAGTTCGCCGAACGCGGCCTGGTCGAACTGCTCCGCTTCATCGCCTCGATCAGCATCATCATCGGCCTGGTCAACCTGCTGCCCATCCCGGTTCTGGACGGGGGGAATATCCTGATTATCGCGGTCGAGGGGATTATCCGGCGCCCCCTGGGGGAGCGGACGATGGCGGCGGTTCAATACGCGGGTTTGGGCTTGATCGCCATGATTTTTCTGTTGGTGTTTTACAACGACATCGTTTACCGGATATTGGGTCTGGAGTAGGGAGATGCGCCGGGAAGCCACCCGACAGTTGGAACTGGGTGCGGTCAGGGTGGGGGGAGGGGCTCCGGTGACGGTCCAGTCGATGACCACGACCGACACCCGCGATTCCATCCGGACGCTGGAACAGATCGGGCGCTTGGCCGCGGCCGGCTGCGAAATCGTGCGCTGCGCCGTTCCCGACGCCGAAGCCGCCCGTTCACTGGAGGAGATCTGCCGGGGGAGTTCGATCCCGGTGGTGGCCGACATCCATTTCGACTTTCGCCTGGCCTTGGCCGCGATCGAAGCGGGAGCGGCCGGAATCAGGATCAACCCCGGAAACATCGGGGCGGCCTGGAAGGTGGCCGAAGTGGTGAAAGCGAGCCGAGGCTCCGGCATTCCGATCCGGGTGGGAGTCAACGCCGGTTCTCTTCGGGACGAAGACGCCAGGCGCTTCGGCGGGGTCAATGCCCGCTCTCTGGCCGAGAGCGCCCTGCGGGAGGCGGATCTGATCGAAAAAAACGGGTATGATCGGGTCAAGATCTCGGCCAAGGCGTTCGATCCGGGGGTGACCGTGGAAGCTTACCGGATTATCTCGGAACGAACTTCCGCGCCCCTCCATTTGGGCATCACCGAAGCCGGACCGGGCCTACCCGCGATCGTCCGCTCTGCGGCCGGGATCGGGGCCCTCCTGCTGGAGGGACTGGGGGATACGATCCGGATTTCGCTGACGGCGGATCCGATCGAGGAAGTGGAGGTGGGAAAAGAGCTTCTCCAGGCCGTCGGTTTGAGAAAATTCGGCCCGGTCATCGTCAGTTGTCCCACCTGCGGACGCACCGAGATCGATCTGGTTTCCCTGGTCGGCCGGATCAGGGAGCGGCTTTGCCTCCATCCCGAAGCTTCCAGATGGGCCGGGGTGACCATCGCGGTAATGGGCTGCGTAGTCAACGGCCCGGGAGAGGCCCGGCAGGCGGACGTGGGGGTGGCGGCGGGAAAGGATTCGGCGGTTCTTTTTCGGAGCGGCCGCGTCGTCCGCAGGCTCTCGGTCCCGGAAATCATACCCGCCCTGCTGGAGGAACTGGAGACCCTCTCCCCCCAAAAGGGGTAACGTCGTTTTCTCGTTCGAACCCGGGCGGCTCGGATTCTGGATGAAAACTCGGGTATCAATCGCGGTTCTGCTGGTTTTTCTGGCCGCGCTCGGCCTGCGCTGGGGATACGGCGCGGGCCAGGAACGGCGCGCCCGCGATCAGGACGAGGGCGTCTACCTGGCTATCGCCCGTAATTTCACGGCCGGACAAGGGCTGGTTCTCTCTCCCTGGCGCCGCGCGGCGTTTCCCCCGGGGTACCCCTTGTTTCTGGCTTTTCTGGAGAAGGCGGGGTGGGGGAGTTGGCCGCGGCTCAGGTTCGTACAGGGATTTCTGGGGGCCCTGACCGCGGTATCGCTCTATTTTCAGGCTCGTCTTTGTTTCCGGCGGTTTTCCTGGAACGGTACCGCCGGGATCTGGGCGGCGGTTTTGGCCGCCGTCTGGCCTCCGCTGATCGTGTACGCTGCCCGGGCGATGACCGAGACCTTGTTTCTTTTCCTGCTGCAGTCGGGAATGGTTCTGGTGCTGGCGGCCGAGCGCGGCCTCCGGGGGGGCGCTCCCGCCGGAGGAGTTCTCCTGGGGGCGGCGGCTCTCTGCCGGCCCGTCATCCTTCCCTTTCTGCCGGCGGCCCTGTTCTGGCTGGCGCTCCCCGGCGTCGGCGGCCGCCGCTGCTACTTCCGGGCGGGATGGTTCGCGGCGGCGGCGGTTGTGGTCCTGACGCCATGGACCTGGCGGAATTTTCGCTTGTTCGGGGCGCTGGTCCCCGTCGCCACTCAGTCCGGAAATATCCTTTATCTGGCCAACAACCCGGTGGCGACGGGAGGCACCGGGAGCATCGCCCGCCTGATCGAGAGCGGGGTTTATCATACCGGGGAAAAGGAGGACGAGATCGCCTACAGCCGCGCTTACGGCTCCGCCGCGCTCAAACACATCGCCGCCGACCCCCGGCGGTTTCTATCTCTCTCCCGCCGGCGCCTGATCTGGTTCCTCCATCTCGACGGACACGGGAACGTGCCGGCGGCCACGGCGGCTCTCTGGACGCTGTTTATCCTGGCTGCGGTGGGGATGGCGGTCTCCCGGCGGAGTCCGCGGGAGATATTCCTGCCGCTCTTCCTGATCCTGGAAATCGTGGTCACCCACATGATAGTCCCGCCCGAGGGACGTTACCGGTTGGCGATGATGCCGCAGATCATGCTCTTCGCCGCCGCCGCGCTGGCGTGGGCGGTTGTCCCGGCGGGGGACGAACGGTGACCGGGGACCGGAACTCGGTGGCCTCCAACGCCGCCGCGCTCCTGGTTTCACGGGTGCTGCGCATGGCGGTATCCCTGGGGGTGGCGTTGTTGTTGGCCCGGCACCTGGGGCCGAAACTCTACGGAGATTGGACGGTAGCCAACTCCCTCTGCGCCCTGGCGGCGGTCTGGCTCTCGTTGGGAATGGAAAAGATAGCCATCCGCGCCGCAGTCCGCGACCCCGCTTCTTCCGGACGGTATTTCGGGGCGGTCTTCTGCCTGAGAATTCTGGCGTTTCCTTTCTACCTGGCGGTCATCCTCTCGGTCGGCCTGGTGATGGGATGGTCCGGCCGGCTGATCCCGGTCCTGGCGGTGCTCGCGGGCGTTTATTTTCTCAATACTCTCGGAGAAGCGGGCGTGATCGCCTGGAGGTCCCGGGAGCGGATGTGGTATGAAGCCGCCGTCGGCGCCGGCAAGGATCTGTTGCTTTTAGGCATGGTCCTACTGCTAACGGTCCGGGGGGCGGATCTGATCGAGTTTGCCGGGGGATACCTGGCGGTGGCTCTGGTCTGGCTGGCGGGGACGTTGATCCTGATTTACCTGATCTTCTTTTCTCCCCGGCCCGTCTGGGATCTCCGCCTCTTCCGGTTCCTGGTCCTGTCGGGTTTTCCGGTTGCCGTGGCCGTCTTCTGCAACGGATTTCAGGATCTCAGCCGGGTGCTGATCGAACATCTGCTCGGTCCCCGGGCGGCGGGTTATTTCGGGGCCGCCGGACTGCCCCTGAAGGGGTTGGAAATTCTGGCCGTTTCCCTGATGGGGGCGATATTCCCGGGGTTAAGCCGGCAAGGGAGGGGGGGCGGGGACGATGCCTTGGTATTGGCCGCCAAGGCGGGCAAACTGTTCTTCCTGGCCGGCTTGCCGTTCGTCTTTGTCTCGATGATGCTTTCTCCGCGGATCATGGGGGTGCTCTTCGGGGAAGACTATCTTCCCGGCGCCGGGGTTTTGGCGGTTTTGGGGAGTTCCTCCCTGTTTCTCCTTCTTAACCATCTCTGCTACGGAATGATGGTGGCTACCGGCCGCGAGCGCCTGTTCGCGGTGATCATGTTCGCGGCCGCCGCCGCCAATGCCCTTCTCGTCTGTATCCTGGTTTCCCTCTGGGGGATGATGGGGGGCGCTTGGGCGTTTTTTCTGGTACAAATGGCGGTGTTGGCGGCGTTTCTGCGCATTCTCGGGCCGCGGTTCCGACGGGCGGTGCTGCCCCGGGAGAGGGGACGGCTGTTGGCGGCTGCGGCCGCCGCCGCCGGGGTTGTCTGGGTTCTGAAACTCGCCGGTTTGGGCTTATGGGCGGCGGCGGGTGCGGGGACGGTCGTCTATCTGTCCGCGGCGGCGGTGTCGGGCGCGCTGGATAAGGAACTGCTGCGGGCGGCGGCTCTGGTGAGGAATCTGAAAGGAAAAAGATGAAAACGGCGTTCGTGTTCTCCCAATTTCCCTGCTATGACGAGGCTTTCATGCTCCGGGAGATGGATTTTCTGCAGAAAGAGATCGAGTATATCATTCTTTCCATCAAGAAAGCTGACCGCGATCCCGTGGTTCACGCCGCCGGGGCCGCCCTGAAACAAAAGACCTGCTACAGTCGCCTGTTCTGGAGTCGACGGGTGCTGCTGGCCAACCTGGCGGCTTTCATCGCTTCCCCGCTCCGTTACCTCAAGGCCTTGATCCTGGCGGTCCGGCTCGGGTTCCCCGACCCGGAATTCATGGGAAAGTCGCTGGCCCTGTTCCCCCAGGCCGTTTATTTCGCCGCTCTCTGCCGGACCCGGGAAATCGCGGCGGTTCACGGCCAGTGGGCGACCTATCCGGCGGTGACCGCCGCCGTCATCGCGGTCTTCAACGGAATCCCCTTCAGTTTCACCGGCCACGCTCACGATATCTATCTCAAAACGGCCGGCCTGAAGCTCAAAATGGAAATGGCCCGGTTCATCCTCACCTGTACCCGGGACAACGTCCGTCGTCTTCTCTCGGTGGCCCCGGCCCTGCCGTCCGATAAAATCAGAGTGGTCCACCATGGGGTGGATTGCCGACGGTATCCTTTCCGCCCTCCCTCGTTTCACGCCGGGCGGGAATTCAGGATACTTTCGGTCGGGAGTCTTTTCGAATGCAAAGGCTTCGAGTATCTGATCGACGCCTGCCGGATTCTGAACGAGAAGGGGGTCGATTTCCGCTGCCGCATCGTCGGCGGCGGCTATCTGGAAGAGAAATTAAAGGAACGCGCCCGGGCTGCGGCCGTGGGCGGGCTGGTCGAATTTACCGGTTATCAGAGCCAGGAGAAGATGCCTGAGCACTACCGCTGGGGAGACCTTTTCGTGCTCCCCGCCGTCACCAGAATCCACTGGGGAATTCCCAACGTCCTCATCGAAGCCCTGGCCAGCGGGGTGCCCGTGGCCTGTACCCCGCTGCCGTCGCTCCCGGAACTGATCGGAAACCCCGTCTGCGGATTCACGATTCCGGAGGGAGACGCCGGGGCCATCGCCGGCCTGGTCCGCCGGGTAGCGTCCGATCCCGGTGTTCTCGGCGAATACGCCCGCCGGGGCAGAAGAAAAATCGAAGAAGAGTGGGATATCGTCCGGACTTCGGCGATAATCGCCGGGTTGTTGAACGACACCGGCACAACGCACAACCGGGGGCAAGATCATGGTTGAAGTGGGAATTATCGGGATCGGAGGATGGGGGAAGAACCTTCTACGCACTTTTTACTCGCTGCCCGGGGTCCGCGTGGCCGCCGCCGCCGATCTGGTCGAGGAGAGGAGGGCGGACGCCGCCGAAAAATATCCGGGTTTGAACCTGATCGGCGACCATCGGGAGATCATGGGCGACCCCGCGATCGAGGCGGTGGTGGTGGCCACTCCCGGAGCTACCCACCACCGGTTGGTGATGGAAGCGCTGGCGGCGGGGAAAGACGTTTACGTCGAAAAGCCGATGGCTCTTTCCGCTCAAGATTGCCGGGAGATCGTGGCCAAGGCCCAAGCGGAGGAAAGGATCGTGATGGTCGGTCATCTTCTTCTTTACCACCCCGCGGTCGTAAAGATGAAGGAAGAACTGGACGCGGGGAACTTGGGCGACCCGTACTACCTCTATGCCCAGCGGTTGAACCTGGGCAAGATCCGCCGCAGCGAAAACGCGTTGTGGACGTTCGCGCCGCACGACATCTCCGTCGCCCTCCACCTGATCGGGGCCGAACCGGTTTCGGTATCGGCCTGGGGGGAGTCGTACGTCCAGCCGGAAGTGGAGGACGTGGTTTTCGCGCGCATCGCCTTCCCGGGAAAGGTCATGGCCCATATCCACGTCAGCTGGCTCGATCCGCACAAAGTCCGCAAGATCACCCTGGTCGGGAGCCGGAAGATGATGGTTTTCGACGATATGGACAAGAACGCCCCCCTGAGGATATACGACAAGGGAGTGCCCGAAGACCTGGAATACGACAGCTACGGGGAGTACCTGACGTTGCGTTACGGGGACGAATATGTGCCCGCCGTCAGGGCCGGGGAACCGCTGGGCCTGGAGTGCGCCCATTTCGTGGAATGCGTGCGGGAGCGGCGTTTCCCCCTGACCGACGGCCGCAACGGCTTGCGGGCGGTCCGGGTCCTGGAGGCGGCCCAGGAATCGCTCCGACGGGGGGGCAAGGTTATCGCGTTGAACGAGGAACGATGAAATGAAAAACGGCTTTTTCGTCCACGAATCGAGTTACGTGGATCCCGGGGCTTCCGTCGGGGAGGGGACCAAGGTCTGGCATTTCTGCCATGTCCTTCCCGGCGCGGTCATCGGGAAGAACTGTTCGCTGGGGCAGAACGTCAACGTCGGGGGAGCGGCCGTCGTCGGGGATCGGGTCAAGATCCAGAACAACGTGTCCATCTACGACAGCGTGGTGATCGAAGACGACGTGTTCTGCGGGCCGTCCATGGTGTTCACCAACGTGTTCAATCCCCGCAGCGAAGTGGTGCGCAAGCACGAATACCGCGGCACTCTGGTGAAAAAGGGAGCCTCGATCGGCGCCAACGCCACCATCGTCTGCGGAACCACGATCGGAGCCTACGCCTTTGTCGGAGCGGGCGCCGTGGTCACCCGCGACGTCCCCGATTTCGCCCTGGCCTACGGAAACCCGGCCCGGGTTCGCGGTTGGATCTGCCGCTGCGGGATCAACCTCGATTTCGAGGGGGAATCGGCGGGCTGCGGGAACTGCGGCCGCCGCTACCGGCTGGAAGCCGGCCGGGTCAACGAAGTCGGGAACCCGGAGGAAGAGAGCGCGGGCACGTGCGAATCGCCTATGTGATCGACAAGATGGTCCGGGCCGGCGCCCAGCGCCACCTGGCGCAGGTGATCCGGGGGATCGGGGACCGTGGCCACCAACCGATCCTGTGCTGCCTCCTCTATGCCGGACCTCTGGGTGAAGAGTTGGAGAAAGCAGGTGTGCCGGTTTCGGTGCTGGGCCTGAAAGGAGTGGTGGGAAGAGATTTTTTCCGGGCGGTGTCCGCTCTCCGCCGGCTCTGCGTCAGCGAGGATATCGATATTATCCACGCCTATCTCTTCGCGGCCAACATCGTCGCTCCCTGGGCGGGGCTGTTTTCCGGGAGGAGGGTGATCACCAGCCGCCGGGACGACGGTTTCTGGAAACGCCCCCGGCATATCATCGCCCATCGGCTGGGAAACGTCTTCACCTCCCGGGTGACCGCCAACTCCCGGTCCGTGGTCGAATACCTGCGCCTCCGGGAACACCTTCCCGGGAAGCGGATCAGTCTGATCTACAACGGCATCGACCCCCGGCCCCCCTCCGCTCCGCGTCCGGCCCGAAAAACGGTTCGGATCGGATGCCTGGGCAACATCCGGCCGGTCAAAGGCTACGAAGATATGGTGAAAGCCCTGGCTCGGCTCGATCCGGGGCTCTCCTGGGAAGCGCACATCGCCGGACGCGATTTGGAGCGCGACCACGCCCTGTTTCTGAAAAACCTGGTCCGGGAAACGGGCCTGGAGAAAAGAGTCGTCTGGACGGGCGAGATCGACGAACCGTACGCCTTTCTCGAAAGTCTGGATATTTTCGTTCTCCCCTCCCGCTCCGAGGGTTTCTCCAACTCCCTCCTGGAAGCGATGAGCTGTGCGTGCCCGGTGGTCGCGACCGCGGTGGGAGCGAATGACGAAGTGATCCGCGCCGGCCGCGACGGCATCGTCGTCCCTCCCGCGGATCCCGCCGCGCTCGCCCGGGAACTGGAGAAGCTGGTCGTCTCCGCAACCCGGCGGGAAAGCTGGGGGCGGTCGGCGCGGCTGCGCGCCCGGGAGTTCTCGACCCGGAAGATGCTCGGGCAAATGGACGCGCTCTACCGTGAGGTGGGGGGGGGAAGATGAGCAGGCCGGCCCGTGCTATCCGTTCCGGGGCGTTTGCGGCCGGCGCGCTCCCCGCCGCCGCCGCCGCGATCTGGCGGGGACGGGGGGTGCGGGTGCTTACCTATCACCGGATCGACGATCTCCCCGGAGACCGACTGGGGGTTAGTCCCGGTATTTTCAGAACCCATCTGAAGACGATTAGGGACCGGGGGTACCGGGTCGTTACCCTTGACGATCTTCTCGACGCTCCCGCCGCTGCTCGACCCCCCGATTCTCCCCGGCTGGTCATCACGTTCGACGACGGCTACCGGGACTGGTATGATAACGCCTTCCCGATATTGCAGGAGTTTTCTTACCCGGGGGTATTTTTCCTGACCGTGGGGCTGGTGGACGGAAGCGCCGAAATTCCCCGTTATCGGACCTTGGCCGCCGAACGCCGCCGGGCGCTGACGCCGGGGCAGATCGCGGATATGGCCGGCGCGGGCATGCGCTTCGAGTCCCACGGCGTCACCCACCGGGAAATGCCTGCTTTGTCCCCCGGGGAGAGGAATGGCGAGTTGAAGGAAAGCGCGCGGAAGATCGCGGAATGGACGGGTCGAGCTCCCGGTTGGTTCGCTTTTCCCCGGGGCAAGTACGTCCCGGAGATGATCGGGGAACTGCGGGGCGCCGGTTATCGGGGTGCGGTGACGGTGGATCCCGGCAGCAACGTTCGGTTCCGCGGGTACCCGCTGGTGAGAAGAACCGAGATATCCGCCGACGACTCCCTTTGCGATTTCGGGTTCAAGCTCCGCGGAGGTGCCGATTTCATTCACCGGCTCCGGCGCGGCCGGGGAGAAGGAAGCTAGGATGGACCCCGTGCGGCCGGTCAGGATTCTGCATCTCATCGACAGCCTTCCCCGCGAAGGGGCGGAGATGCTGCTCTTCGATCTGATTCAAAGAAGCGATCGGAGCCTGCTGGATTTTTCGGTGTGCTCGCTCACGGGCGGGGGAGGGGTGGAGAAGATGCTGGCGGAGCTGGGAGTCGCCGTTCATCTGCTGGGTCGCCGTTCGCCCGGGGACGTGTCGGCTTTCCGGCGTCTGTGCCGGATTATCCGCTCCGGCGGGGTCGAGATCGTGCATACGCATATTTTTTCCAGCCATCTGTGGGGGGCGGCGGCGGGCCGCCGATGCGGGGCGAAGGTGATGAGGACCGAGCATAATATGTCCGCCTGGAAGCGGGGTTGGCGGGCGCGGGCCGACCGGGTCTTGGCCCGGATGACCGACCGGGCGATCGCGGTCTCGGAACCGGTGCGGACGTCGCTGATCGAGGTCAGCGGTTTCGCCCCCGACCGGGTGGTCACGATCGCCAACGGTCTTAATCTGCGCCGGATCGGGGCCATGGCCGGGGAGACGAAGATACGCCAGGAATTGGGGCTGAGCCCGGCAAGTCTCGTGGCGGGGACTTCGGCCGCGCTTACGCCCAAAAAAGGGCATCGCTACCTGCTGGATGCGGCGGCCCTTTTACGAGCCGATTTCCCCGGCCTCCATTTCCTCCTGCTCGGGGAAGGGGAACTGCGGGAAGAGATCGCGGAGGGAATCCGCGCCCGGAATCTGCAGGGCACCGTGCATCTTCTCGGTTCGCGCCCCGACGCTCTCGAGATCGTCGCCGGTCTCGACGTCTTTGTGATGAGTTCCGTGAGGGAAGGCCTTTCCATCGCCCTCCTGGAAGCGATGGCATTGGAAAGGCCGGTGGTGGTGACGGCCGTGGGGGGCGCGGTGGATGTCATCGAGGACGGGGTTTCGGGGGTGCTCGTTCCCGAACGGGACGCGCGGGCCCTGGCCGCGGGGATAACCTCGGTCCTTTCCTCCCCGGCCCGGTCGGTTCGGATGGGGCGGCGCGCCCGGACCGCCGTCGAGGAACGGTTCGACTTCGACCGGATGGTCCGCAGGTACGAAGAGGAATACCTGCGCCTGGTCCGCCCCCCCGGGAAGCGGTTGCCGGAAGAGGTCGGCTCGGGTACCATGGCTTCGGGAAAAATCGAGCGATGAGCGTCTGGAATTACTTCAAATACGGCCGGCGGCTTTTCTATAAACGCAACGCTTCGCCGCTGTACCTGGTTTTTTTCGTTACCGAGCGCTGCAACGCCCGTTGCCGCCACTGTCTTCTGGGGGGAATCCATCCCGGTCGCGACGAACTTACCCTGGAAGAGATCGAGCGGGTTTCCCGCTCGATGGACGATTTTCTTTTTCTGCTCCCCACCGGGGGGGAGCCGTTTCTTCGTTCCGACCTTCCCGAGATCGTGGAGGTGTTCTACCGCAACAACCATATCCAGAACGTAGGCATTCCCACCAACGGCGGTCTGACGGAGAAAGTGGTGGGGGCGGTGGAAGAGATCCTGCGCCGCTGTCCGGGGCTGGATTTGATGGTGGATGTCTCCATCGACGGAATCGGCCCCGATCACGACGAGATCCGCCGGGTGCCCGGGCTCTTCGAAAAAGCCATGGAGACCTTCCGGCGCCTGAAGGAGATCGACGCCGCGCACCCCCGGTTCACGGCCAGCATAGAAACCACGGTTTCTTCCTTCAACGACGATAAACTGGAAGACATGTTCCGCTATTTCACCGAGAAAGCCGGAGCGCAATCCATATTCACGCTCCTCTGCCGGGGCAAACCCATGGAGCCGGCCGCCAAATTTTTCGACATCGAACGCTACACCCGTTACGCCGAAGCCCTGGAAGCGGGGATGATGCGGCGACGGCTCACCGGGTACGATAAGTTCCCCTTCGCCGACCTGATCAACGCCAAACGGATCGTGCGCCACCGCCTCATCGGCAGAATCATCCGCGAGAACAGGATGGTCCTTCCCTGCTACGCGGGGATACTGGGCGCCGCGCTCTTCGCCAACGGCGACGTGCTCCCCTGCGAGCTGCATTCGGATCTGACCATGGGAAACGTCAGGGAAGCAGGATACGATTTCAAGCGGATCTGGTTCGGCGCCGCCGCCGTCCGCGCCCGGGAAACCATCAGGAAACAGAAGTGTTTCTGCACCTATGAGTGTTTTCTCACCCTCAACATCCTCTTCAATCCCCGCATGTATCCGCAGCTCATCAAGGAATATCTGAAGGTGAAGTGGGCGAAGCTGTTCGGGAGGCGGCAGTGAGCGGACGAGCCAAACCGCCGAAGCTTCATTATGTCCGCCCCCGGCGCTGGATCAGCGTTTCGTCGCCTCGGGCGGACGATATCGGCAAAAGGCCCCAACTGACCCGAAACTACATCTTTCTGGTGGTGGGGCTGGCGATCGTCGCCGGCGCCCTGATCGGATGGGGTATCGGGATCGGGATCAACCGGGCCGTGCACATCAACACCCGCCTGGAGCCCGTCGGCGGTGATTCAGCGAAACCCGCGTCCGGCGCTTTCAGCGCTTATTCGGAGGCGCCCGAAATCGAACTGTCCGCCGGCGAACTCTCGCCTTCGCTGAAGGCGGTGCGCTGAACGATCTCGATCTCCACCCGCCGGTTCCGGGCGCGGCCTTCCGGGGTTTCGTTGGAGGCCACCGGTTTTTGGGAGCCGTAGCCGACGGCGCTGAACCGGGCCGGGTCGACCTGGTGGGAATCGATGAAATAGCGCAGCACGGCCGCGGCCCGGGCGCTGGAAAGTTCCCAATTGGAAGGATACAGCGGCGTGTGAATGGGCGTGGAGTCGGTGTAGCCGCCGATCCGGACCTGGTAGGGGTTGAGTTCGAAAAACGCCGCCAGCCGATCGAGCAGTTCCCGGGCCTGGGGCCGGAGAACGGCTTTGCCCGGAGAGAAGAGGAACGGGGCCAGGGGCACGATCGTCACCTTCCAGCGCGAAACCTCGACCCGAACGAACCGTTCCAGACCCTGGTCGACGACGTACTGCTTGATCTCCTCCCCGAGCTTCTGGAGTTCGTCCACCCGCTCCAGTTCCTTGAGCAGGGGCGACTCCAGTTTTTCCAGTTTGACGATCAGATCGGGGTCGGCTTCCCGGACCTCGACCAGAGGGACGTTGTCCGGGGCCTCGACATCGGCCTGGTCGGTCTGGATGAATTTCTTCCCCGCGATCCAGGCGGGGTTGATCTTGAGGGCGAGCATGGTGGCCAGGATGATGAAGAAGGTCATGAGCAGGGTGGCCATGTCCGAATAGGTGGTCATCCAATCCGGAGGCCAGGTCGCCTCCAGGTCCCCGGACCCGGTTTCCTGGGTTCCCCTGGTTCTTCGCCGCGCCGCCATGGCTATCCCTTGTCCAGCATCTCCGAACTGATATACATGTGAAATTCGATCCGCCGGTTCCGGGCCCGGTGCTCGGGCGTGTCGTTGGGGAAACGGGGCAGGGAGTCGCCGTAGCCGCTGACCGAGATCAGGCTGGCGGGGATCCCGCCGTGCTCGATCAGATAGCGCCCGGCCGCCACCGCCCGGGCGCTGGAGAGCTCCCAGTTGCTGGGGAACCGGCGCCGGTGGCAGGGGTGGATGGGGACGGAGTCGGTGTGGCCCTCGATCCGGATCGCGGCCCCGGTCCCCCGCAGCAGCGCGGCGATCTTATCGAGGATGGGGTAGAAAGCGGGCTGCAGCGTGTCCGATCCTTCTCGGAAAAGGATGTCGGTGGTGGTGGGGATGAGAACGACGTCCTCGGCGGTGACCTTGATTTCGATGTCCCGGGCGACGCCGGTTTGGGCCAGGGTCTCCTTGATCTCCTCGGCCTTCTCCTGGATGGGCCGGAGTTCGTCGACGGCCAACTCCTGTTGGGGGGAAATATTGCGGGCCAGATCGGCCACGCGTTTTTTGACCATCACCTGGCGGGGTTGATCTCCCTTTTTAATATCGGTCTGTTCTTCGGCGATTCCCCGGACGATCTTGCTCGATGATTCCTTGGCGATCTCGATCCATTCCTGGGGCAGCCCCATCATGGTGTTGGCGTACCAGAGCACGAAGAAAGTGAGCAGGATCGTGGTCATATCCGAATAAGTGGTCATCCACTTCGGCGGCCACTCCCCCTCCAGCCCTCCTTCCTGAACGTCGGGCTCGATGCGGGTCCGCTCGACCAGGGGATCGCCGGCTTTCTTCTTTCTCGGCAATCACTGCCTCCCGGCCAGGTAGGCCTTGAGTTTCTCCCGGACGATCTGGGAATTGTCCCCCGCCTGGATGGATGCGATGCCTTCGATGATGATCTCGCGGGTGAGGGCCATGTTGGTGTTGTAGACCCGGATTTTGCCGGCGATGGGCATACAGAAAAGCCCGGCCAAAACGATTCCGTAGAAGGTGGTCATCAGGGCCACGGACATGTTGGGGGCGATGGTCTCCACGTCGGAGAGGGTTCTCAGCAGCAGGATCAGCCCGACCAGGGTCCCGACCATCCCGAAGAGGGGGGCGTAGACCGAGATGTCGCGCCAGAGCCGTTCGTCGGTGGAGATCTTCATGTGCAGGTAGTCGGAGACGGTCTCGAGGATCCCCCGGGTGACTTCGGGGTCGGTTCCGTCCGCCACCAGGTCGACGCCGATGTCGAGCAGGGGGTAGCGGCCGTTGGTGGAGAGCTCCCGGATGGCCATGAACCCTTCCCGGCGGGCCTTGACCGCCATGTCGACGATGATCTCGATCACGGACTCCGGGCTGAGCACCCGGGTGACCAGAGTGAAACGGAAAGCCTTGAGGCCGTCCACGATCTGGCGGATGCTGAAGTTGATAAGGATGGCGGCCGAGGTACCCCCGAAGACGATCAGGACCGACGGCCAGTTGACGAAGTACCCCACCATCTCCATGCCCCCCCTGAGGAAGATGGAGAAGAAGATAACGCAGAACCCGATGATGAAGCCGATAATGGTCGTCAGTCGCATGGCCTGTTCCTATTCCTTGGGTTGCAGCGGTGCCGCGATCGAACGCTTGTAATCCTTCACTTTCCCGACGATTTCGTCCACGCTTTCACGGGCGATGAACTGCTCGCCGGTGGTCAGGGTGATGATCGTATCCGGCCGGCCTTCCACCCGTTCGATGAAATCGGCGTTGAGAACCATCTCCTGCCCGTTGAGCCTGGTCACCTTTATCATGAAATCCGGCCCCCGCTAAACCATCTCCTCCTGGAACCTGTGCACCGAAACCTGTCCCTCGCGTTCGAGCTTGCGGATGGTGGCGATGATCTCGTGCTGGGCCTCCATGGTCTTGCTGCTGAGCTGGCGGAGGATGTTCATGATCTCCTCCTGGGCTTCGTCGGCCCGCTTGCGGCTGATCGAACCCATCACTTCCAGATCCTCCTTGAGCATGGCCACCGCCCGCTCCGTCAGGCCGGCGAAAAACTTCTCCCGCACCTGCTCGGACGCCCCCCGCAGCGCCATCTTCAGGACGGTCCGGTCCACGGTCCGGAAGATATCCTCGATCACGTTCTGATCGACTTCCAGCATGGCTTCGTTGAACGGCAGTTCCTTTCCTTCGCGCTCGATCTCGACCCGGCGCACGGTTTGGGTGTCTTCTTCGAACATTTCCCGGGCCCGGTCGGTCATGTTGCGCAGGAACTTGGCTTTAACTTCGTCGGACGCATCGGAGAGCGAGTTGGCGATCATCTCCCGGGAGATGTTGTGGATAAGGGTTTCGATATCCTTGTCGTCCAGGGATGAGATGTCCTCGAAGAGGAACATGCGTTTGCGGACCTCCTCGGCCAGGGTGGTATTCCGTTTCTGCATGTTCTCCAGAATGATCTTGGCCACCGCGTACCGGCTGGAACTGAGGATGTCGGCCAGAACCCGGTAGCCCATGACCGGGATATAATCTTTCAGCATCTTGATCTGTTTGAGCTTGCGTTCCAGGAAAGCCTTGATCTCCCCGGCCATGTCCTCCCCCTCGGTCAGAGAACTCATGGCCTGGGCCACCTCCAGCTGTTTTTCCTCCTCCAGCTTGCTCAGGGCATCGGCGGCGTCCTTGGGATCGACTTGGGAGAGAACCGCGGCGGCCAGTTTCGGTTCCTCGTCCATGATCAGGAGGTGGACTTCGTCGGGCGGCAGGGAGCGCAGGTACTTGAAGGGCTCGTCGAGGAGCGAGGCGTCGGGGAGCTTCTCCAGTTGCTGGGACATCAGATCTTCGATGTTGCCCAGGACCTCGACCACCTCGGCGCCGAAGCCGACTCCGGCGGCTCCCGGCGCCGCCGGTCCGGCCGCCTGCGCCGCCGGGGCCGCGGCCGCCGGTGCTCCCGTTCCGGGAGTCCCGGTGCCGGTGCCGCCGCCGGCGACCAGCTTGCGCTGTTCGTCGAGCATGTCGGAGAGAGTGTCCCGGATTTCGGAGAGCAGGGCGTCCGCTTCCTGGGGCCCGCGGGTGAGGGCGTCGCGGATCTCCCCCAGCAGCTCGTCGAAATTGGTCCCCTGGCCGCTCCGGTCGAGGGCGTCTCGGATCTCTTCCAGTATTTCTCCGTAATCCCCGCCGCCGGCGGCAGCCACCACCTGGCGGATTTCCTCCAGTTCCTGGCGCCGCCGTTTCTTCTTGTCTTCCGGGCTTTCCTCGTGCCCGCTCCCCCCCGCTTCGCCGCCCGCCCCCTGGGCCCCGCCGATGATCGCCGTTTCCGCGCGTTTCTGTTTCCGCAGGGGCAGGAATATGGCGGCGATCAGGATGAGCAGGCCCGCGAGGGCGATGAGGGCGTAGAGGACGTAGTTCTGTTGGGCCGCCGAGGGAGGAAGCGCCACTTCGGGCCACGGTTCGGGGACGACGGCGACGGTGTCGCCGCGGGCTTCGTTGATCCCGGCCCAGCGCCGGACGGCCGGTTCGATGGCTTCGATCTGTTCCTGGGGCAGGTTTTCGTCGACCTCGACGGTGATGTGGAGGCTGGAGATGGTGGGGGAGAAGTTATTGGCCGCCTGAACCAGTTTCTTTTCCTGGGCGGCGTCGACCGTCTTTACCCCGGATATCCGGGAAAGCCCCTGTATCCTCTGCAGGTTGCCGTTACCGGTGGGATCGCTGAGGGTGACGTCGATGGATACGATCGTTCTTCCCGGCCCCACCAGGGTGTCGAGTTTGGGCTGTAGGTTGGCTTGGATGGCCGCTTCGGTCTGGGCTTCGGCGCTGCTCTGGGCCACTTGGGCCGCACCGGTCCCGGCCAGGAGGAGGAAGACGGTGGCCAGGACGGCGCTCGCTCTAACCGGTCCGCGGGAGAGGCTGCCGGGCATGGTCTTAATCCTCCGTAGGTTCGGTTCCGGCCGATCCGGCCGGTTCCGGGACCGCGGCGGGCCCCCCCACCGTCTCCAGCCCGGCGTAGCGGGGGACGATCAGCACCATTCCCGGGTAGATCAGGTCCGGTTCGAAGATCTGGTCGCGATTGGCGTGGTAGAGAAGGAGCCAACGGTAGGGGTTGCCGTAAACTTCCGGCTTGCCCGCGATGGTCCAGAGGCACTCGCCCTCGCCGACCAGGTAGGTGTCCATGCCCAGAAGCTGCGCGGAAACCGGTTCGCCCGCGGCGGTTACCGTGATCCGCGGACCGGTCTCGGAACCGCTCGCCTCGGCCTCGCTGAGCTGCAGCTCCGCCTGGCGGCGCTTGATTTCTTCGTCTTCGGCCTTGATCGTCAATTCCTCGACCTGGTTTCTCAAGGCCTCGACTTCTTTTTTCAGGGCGTCGGCGGCGGCTTGTTCGTCCCGCAGGGCCTGGAGAAGCTCTTCCTCGCTGGGGGCGGGAGACTCCGCGGTTCTTCGAGACCCGGCTTCGGGGTAGTAGCGTTCGAGGTCGCGCATCCGGGGGTTGCGGAAGATGAACCCCTCGTTGCCCCAGAGGACGTCGTCGGGTCCCCCGATGGTCAGCGGCCGGGGGCTGAACGGGTAGTCCATGGGGCGGAAGGTGCGGCCGCCCGGTTTCCAGACGCTCTCCAGGTCGTAACGGTCCGCGATTTCGGCCGTGTCCGCAAGGAGGTTTCCCGCCGCCCCCGCGGCCAGAATGAAGATGAACAGTCGCTTCATCAAGGGCTCCTTAGATTGAAGTAATTGCTGAAATCAATTTATAGCAACTGCCGCTTTGAATTGTCAACTCGAAGCGTCGGGCGCAGCCTTGGATTGACGGCGACCGCTTCGCTCTGCTAGTCTCCTTCAAAACAACACCGAACTCTAACCTATTTGGCGGACGGATGGAAAGAAAAAGGCTGGCAAATCGCCTGCTCACCGGGATTTGGATTTTCCTGTTCCTCCTGGTGGTGGGACTTTTTTTGGGGAGCCGGTTGACGGAGGTGAAGGGGTGGCTGCGGGGTTTGGTCCGCGAGCCGCAAGCCGTCATGAACTCCTTCCAGCCCCGTTCGATGGCGGGTTTCCGATGTTCCTTCGAGCAGCCCGGGGATACCGGGATCTGGGTCACCCACCAGACGGCGCTGGCGGTGACCGACCTGGATCTGCCCGGCGCCCGGCACTGGGCCCGGGTCACGTATTACCCCGGCACCGCTCCGGGGCTTCTCTGGACCGACGAATCCATGGGCGTGATGGATTGGCGGGGGGTGAAGGCGTTGGAATTCGACGCTTATAACCCCAACGGGTGGCCCGTGGATTTGAAGATTAAAATCAAGGACCAGTCCGGGAACTCCTTCCAAAGAGCCCAGAAACTGGCGCCGGGCCGAACTACTTCGATATCAGTACCGCTGTCGGCTGCATCCGGCCAACTCAACCTGGGGCGAGTCAGCTATCTGAATCTTTTCTTGTGGGGCCCGGGAAGCGAAACGGTTCTCTTCTTTTCCAATTTCAGCCTCCCCGGGGTCGGCGAGACCCCACCGGCTTCGAACCGGCAGCCGGGGCTTAAATTTCTTGGGTTGGAATTTCCCCGGATTCTCCGCCGGGGGGAGATAGTTGAGGCTTCTTTCTTCTTCATGCCGGAGGCGGCGTTGCCGGAGGGCTGCCTGCTCTTGGTCCGTCTCAAGAATCGAGCCGGCATCACTCCCTTGGGCGAGGTTTCCCCGCCGCTGCCCACCTCGGCCTGGGCGCCGGGGCGGATGGCCCGGGTCGGTCCGTTCCCCCTGGAAATCCCGATGACCGCCTCCCCCGGCTTGTACGAACTGGAAGCGGTCATGGCCCGTCCCTTGGGGGAGAGCGGGGAAGGGGGGGTTGTTTTTCTGCCCTACGCCAACGCCGACCTGCCCGGGCATTCGGTGGCCGAGGTGGAAGTGATCGAGTGAGATTTCGAAACGACAAGCAGCGACTGTAACCGGAGAAAGTGGAGATGCATAAAAAATTGATGGGTTTAGCGATCTTCCTGGTATTGACTGGGATGGGTAGGAGCGAAACCGTGCTCAGGGAAGGCCCCGCCCGGCTGAAATTCATCAGTTTTTCCCTGCAGACCGAGATTCCCCAGGGGACGTTCGTCAAGGCCAGCGCTTTTTTCCAGCTTACGGCTCCGGTCGACGGCGACGAGAAGGTGTTTTTCCATCTGGCTCCGGCCGGCCAGAAAAACCCGGTTCTCAACGCCGATTTCTATCCCAAATATCCCACTTCGCTTTGGGCGGTGGGCCAGACGGTGGAAGCCGGCCCGATCGGCCTGACCGTTCCCGGCACGATCGCCCCCGGAGAGTACGATCTCAGGACCGGGTTGATGGAGATCGACCGCACCGGGCAGGAAACCCGGTATATCCGGGAAAAGTTCACCAATCCCGAGATCAAGGATTTCACGGTGGGTCGGGTGCGGGTGGTTCCTCCGGCCGACGGAGCCGGGGGAGGGCCGGGGGAAGGGGAGCAGGCTCCCGTCGCCGACCTGGACATAGTCAGTTTCGAGAAAGACAACGACGTCCTCCTCTGGCAACCGGTGGGGGCGCGGGTCGAGCGCTACGACCTCGACGAGCTCCCGGTGGCCGCGGTCGCCATCGTCCCCGATCCGTCGGTCCCTTATCCGGGGGTGGAGTTGAACAATTTTTTCCAGATATTCCCCCAATATGCCGACTGGTCGCTGTACGACGCTCTCCAGGTAGGTTTGTCGGTCCCCGGCCAATCTCCCCTGCGCAGGTTGTTCATACAGATCAGCGACGCTCAAGGACGGATGTATAAAAAGGAAGTCCGGTTGAAACCGGGGGAGTCGGCTCAGGAACTGCTGGATATGGTGACGCTGGGGGGGGTAATCAATATCTCCCGGATAGCGCGGGTGAAAATCTTTTCGGTCGCCCTCGACCGGGAAGCCACCTTTTACGTCACCGGGTTGCGGCTGCTGGCGCGGGGGATGCCGACCAGCGAGCCCACGGTCGAGTTCGTGCGCCTGGAATGCCCGGCCAGCGTCAAGCGGGGGGAAGTCTTCTTCGTCAAGGTGTTCTTTTCCCTGAAGGCTCCGGTCTTCGCCCCCTGCAAGCTGTTCGTCCATATCTACCGGGAAAACGACCTCCAGGGAGCGGTGAACGGGGACAACAATCTGGTGGTCCCGGTACGGCAGTGGCCGCTGAAGCAGGAAGTGGGCGCGTTGTCGTCGCCGGTGATGATCCGCCCCGACGCCCCTCCCGGGCGATATCTGGTCCGGGCCGGTCTCTATACCCCCATCCAAAGCGACGGGGTCGGGTATATCAAGACCGCGACCTGGGACGACGGCCGGGGGCAGGAGGTCGTCAACATCGAGCAGCCGGTGGTCGGGGAAGATTATATCAAGCAGCCCTATACCGATCCCAAGATCGAGGATTGGGTGGTGGGCTCGATCCAGGTCGAATAAGCCCGGGGTTGCTATCTCCCCGATCAGATGAGCAGAGTCCGCAGCAGGTTGGCCGTCCTGGGCGTGGTCGGTCTGGCCGGCCTATGCGCCGTGGCCGGTTTTCTTTTGTTCGACGCCCTGGTCGTCGAACCCAACTGGATCACCGTGCGGCGCGTGCGCATCGAAAACCCGGACCTGGCCGCCGCCCTGGAGGGGGTCCGGGTCGCCCAGATCTCCGACCTCCACCTGCGGGGGAGCTTGGGGTTCCGGGAACGGTCCCTGATCGCCCGCTTGAACCGGTTGCGCCCCGATCTGATCCTCATTACCGGAGATCTGGTCGAAGGACCGGGGCAGGGCCGCTTGGCCGTGGAATTCATCCGCCAACTCAAGCCCGGGCTCTGGTCCTACGGAGTTCTGGGTAACGCCGACCGCAACGCCTTTTCCGTATCCCAGCGGAATGCCCTGCGCCGGGCCGGCCTGGAGATGATCGGGGAAAGGGCGTTGCGGATGCAGCCGGGAGCGGCTCCGGCCGAATTTTATCTGGCCGGGATCGATTTCCCCGGCTACGGGCAACCGGTGCCCGCCGACCGGATCCGGGAAATCGTCTCCGGGGTGCCTCCGGGAAAACCCATAATTTTTCTGGCTTATTCCCCCGACGCGGCGGAAGCGCTGGCGGATGAAGGCGTGGACCTGGTGCTTTCCGGGGATTCCCACGGCGGGCAGGTCGGCCTTCCCGGTTGGGGGAGTCTGTTCGAGGAGTTCGGGAGGTCGCGGTTCGTCCGGGGTCTCTACCGGTTGAAAAACACCGTTCTCTACGTCAATCGGGGGATCGCCACCAAGACGGTGCCGATCCGCTTTCTCTGCCCCCCCGAAATCACCCTCTTCGAGTTTACCCGATGAAAGCCGTTCTTGTCGGGCCGCGGAAATTGCTGGGATGGATCGCCCCTTTCCTGCCCCTGCTGGTACTGGCGTGGCCGGCCTGGCGGGCGCTGACCTGGATGAACCGCCGGTTCTTCGAACAGGAATCCTACTACTCTCACGGCTGGCTGATTCCGGCCGCCATCGCCTGGCTCATCTATCTGCGCCGCTCCCGGATCGCCGCCGTGGGCCGGCAGGCCTCTTTTTTCGGGGCCTTCGCGTATGGGTTGGGGGTGTCGATCGCGGCCTCGGGCATCGTCATCGATATCCGATTTCTCGTCGCCTGGGGGCTGGTTCTGGCCGGGATCGGGTGGTACTGGTCGTGGGCAGGTGCCGCCCGGGCCCGGATCGCCCTTCCTCCTCTCCTCCTGCTCCTGGGCATGATCCCCCTCCCCGGAGTCTGGCTGTTGGCGTTGACCGCTCACCTCAAATCCTTAGCCGCCGCCGGGGGGGTTGTCGTCGCCGGATTGTTGGGGGTGCAAGCGGTGTTGGATGGTTCCACCGTGATCGTCGCCGGTGCCCCTCCCGGGCCGAGCCTGGTGATCGGCGACCCCTGCAGCGGGCTGCGCTCGCTCTTGGTTTTTGCCTCCCTGGGCTTGTTTTTCGCTCTTCAGGAAGAATCCGGACCGCTGCGCAAGGTTCTCCTGGCGGGGCTGGCGTTGTCGATGGCGCCGCTCAGCAATCTTCTGCGGGTGGTGTTTCTGATAGTGGTCCGCCGGGTGATCGGGCCGGTGGCTCTCGAAGGTCCGATCCATCTCCTGGCCGGCGCCGGGGCTTTCGGGTTCTGCTTTTTTCTCTATCTGCTTGCGGTCGGGAGATGGTTCCGCCGATGAAAAAACGGGGTGTGATCGTCGTCGTCGAAACCGTTGCGGCCGTTTTGATCCTGGGGTTGGCGGCGACGATTTCGAACCGGCGTCACGAGCCGGGCTCGTATCCGGTCATCGATCTCGAGAAGATTCCGCTGGAAATCTCCGGCTGGAAGGGAAAGCGCGTTTCCCTGGGGCCCGACCATCCCGCCCGGGTCGGAGGAGTCGCCGCGGTGTATATCAGCTATCTCAAGGGGGACAGACATCTCGATCTCTACGTGGTGGAGGGCGCCCCCGGGACGTTTTCGCTCCACCCTCCCGAATATTGCCTGATCGGCGGGGCCAGCGACGAGACCGCGCGGTCGCGGATCGGCGTTCCTTACGGGGAGGGGAAGGAGATCGAGGTCAACCGCTTCGAGGCCGAAAGGATGCGGCGCCGGAGCCTGGTGTATTACTGGTACGCGGACGGTAACGGTTTTACTCCGGATTATCTTCTTCCCCAGGTGGCCAACCTGGCGAAGCGCCTGGCGGGGCGAGAGCGAGCCTTCTGCCTGGTCCGGCTTTCCTGGGACGGCGACGACGGGCTCGACTACGCGGAAGAATCCTTCCGGCTCTTTATCCGGGAAGCGCTGCCCGCGATCGCTCCGATCTTCTCCGGCGGCGGGAAATGACCGTCGGGCTTACCTCGAGCCGCTGCCGCGGAGCACGACCGAGACGGTGCGGAAAATGATAAGAAAATCCAGAGCGGGCGACATGTTCTCGATGTAGAAGATGTCGTAGAGCAGCTTCTGGCGGTGTTCCTCCGGGGTGGACGCGTAGCCGTGGACGATTTGCGCCCACCCGGTCAGGCCCGGTTTTACCGCCAGCCGCTCGGCGTAAAAGGGGATCTCTTCCATCAGCTGCCGGATGAATACGGGCCTTTCCGGCCTCGGCCCCACCAGGCTCATATCGTTGATCAGGACATTGTAAAGCTGCGGAAGCTCGTCGAGCCGAAACCGCCGCAGGAAGCCGCCGAACCGGGTGATGCGGGGATCGTCGTCGGCGGCGAAGGCGGCCCCCGCTGCTTCGCTCCCCGGGATCATGGTTCGGAACTTATAGAGAGTGAATATCTTCCCATGCAGGCCGGCCCGGACCTGCCGGTAGATCACCGGCCCCGGGGAGGTCAGTTTGATCAGGACGGCGGCGCCCAGCATGAAGGGAAAAGAGACGATCAGGCCGGCCACGGCCCCGAAGGTGTCGATCAACCGTTTGAGGTCGGGGTACCAGGCCACTTTCTGATGGGCGGTGGGGCTGATGAGGGGGATGTCCTCGGTCGGACTTCCGGCCATGGTGCCGATGGTGGCCTCGTAGAGACCGGGAACGATCCGGAAGATCACGTCGGTTCCGGAGAATTCGTTGATGACCGCCAGGATCTCCTGCCGGGTAATGAGGGGCGAGGCGATGACGACTTCGTCGATGGCCTTCTCCTTGACCAGGGCGGAAATATCGGATATCCCTCCCAACACCTGTCCGGCGATCGCGGGATCGCTGCGGGCCGAGGAGGGGTTGATGAAACCCACCAGCTTCCGGGTGATGGCCGCTTCCCTCACCAGGCGGGTGGCGATCCGTTGCGCTTCGCGGCAGGTTCCGATGATCAGCACCTGGGAGACGAAATAGTTTTTTTTAAGTATCCAGTTGATGATCCGCTTGGTCGCCAGCCTCCAGAAAACGATCAGGGGAATGGTCAGCGCCCAGGAGATGAGGATCACGGAACGCGGGTAGGCGAAAGACCGGGCCATGAAAGCGACGACGATGATGATGCCCGTGCTGACGGTGGTGGCCTTGACGGTGCTGAGGACGATGTCGTACGTCGATTTGTATTTGGGCTTGTTGTAGAGCCCGTAGATGTAGAAACACAGGAGTCTCAGGACGATGATGGGGAGGACCAGGCCCAGCCACGCGATCCGGTTGACCCGCGGGAGCGGACCGTATTCGAAGCCGAAGCGGATGAAAAAGGCGGCCAGATCGGCGGAGAAGATCAAGCAGGCGTCGACCAGGAGCGAGATCGAGACCAGGAAAGTTTTCGAAGGGAAGCGCCGCTTGTCAGCCATCAAGGATGACCTTGAAATTTTTCCGCACCTTCCGGGTGGTTTGAGAGGTTTCGATGTCGGCCACCGTCATCCGGTCCAGCACCCGTCGGGCCACGACTTCACCGACCACGTCGCCGTGGTCCACGATCCGGAAACGGTCGCCGGGCTTGATCCCGTCTTCCCTGCCCAGGCTGATGACGATGAAATCGTATTCGCCGTTGACGGCGAGAACGGCTCCCACCACCCCGGAACCGCTCGGCTCCTGTTGGGTAACCAGCATCTGGGGCATTTCGATCGAGCCGGAACGGGACGTCTGGGCCAGTTTCTCTTTGAGCGACTCGCGTTCCTGCATCAGGCGCTCGATCTTGGAAAAAAGCACCTTCTGCCCCTCGCGCTCCTCGTCCAGCTTCGTCCGCGCCTCGGCCAGGGCGGCTTTTTCCTCGGCCAGTCGATCCGCCAGATCGCGGTTCCTGGCTTCGCTGGCTTCGAGTTGGCCGCTCAGACGCAGGTTTTCGGCGCGAACCCCGCTCAGGTCGGTCTCCAGGCGGCCGTGAGAGGTCTGAATGTTTTGAAGTTCGACCTCGACGGCGGCCAGCCGGGACTGCTGGGCGGAGATTTCGCCGGCCTGTTCCTGGGCCCGCAGTTCGGCGGATTCCCGCAGCTGGGTCTGTTCGAGCAGATCGGCCCCCTGTTTTTTATACCGGGCAAGGAGAAAGATGACGGCTACCGCCAGAAGCCCGATAATGGCCGAAACAACGATTTTCTGGAAAAAACTTCCGCCGTCGGTTCCGCCTGAGGCCGGCGCCGGATCGGTATCGGAACTGAGCCGGTCGTGAGCTGAAACGTCGTTGGGCATGAAAACCTCCTTGATGCCGAAATTGACAATAATGTAGAAATTAAACTTTACGCTGTCAAACGGTTTCCCGAAGGGCGAGGCGGATGAAGTGACGGCCGTCATATTGTTTTTAGGATTCTGGGTCGTGTACACCTATGCCGGGTATTTCCTGGTCCTGCTTCTCTGGGGGCGGCTGAAGAAGCGTCGCCTCCACCCGGGTTCCCCCCCGGCCGAACTTCCCTCGGCGGTTCTCGTCATTCCGGTTCATAACGAGGCCCGGCACCTGGAGAGGAAGCTGGAAAACGCGCTTTCTCTGGAATATCCCCGGGACAGACTCGAAGTGGTGGCAGTGGACGACGGAAGCACCGACGGCAGCTCGGCGATTATCGAACGCTACCGCGAACGCGGGGTGAGGCTGATCGCCCTCGAGGCCAACCGGGGAAAAATAACCGCGCTCAACCGCGCGATCCCCCTGACCGGCGGCGCGATCATCGTTTTCACCGACGCCACCGCCGAATTCGCCCCCGACGCCCTCGGAAAACTGGCGGAAGCCTTCGCCGATCCCGACATCGGCGCCGTTTCGGGTCAGCTGGTTCTGAGGGAGGAGACGCCGCAGGCTTCCGGCACGGTCCGGGTAGATGCGTATTGGAAACTGGAAAAGGCGATCAGGAAGGCGGAATCGAAGATCCATTCGGTGATCGGAGCCACCGGCGCGATCTGGGCGCTGCGCCGGGAATTTTACCGGGCACTCCCTTCCGACACCATTCTCGACGACGTGGCGCTTCCGCTGCAGGCGGTGAGGGCGGGGCGGAGACTGCTGTTCGCGGAAGAGGCCGTCGCCTACGAGATGGAAGCCGCGGCTTCGGGGAAGGAGTTTCGGCGGAAAGTAAGGACCCTGGCCGGCAATTATCAGCTCTTCAGGCGCGAACCCTGGATATTCAACCCCGCCCAGGGGATCGCTTTCCAAGTCGTCTCCCACAAATTGCTGCGACTGCTGGCGCCGTTCGCGCTCGCCGGTATCTACGTCCTCTCCTGGGTCGCCGGCTTCCGGGCGCTGGCTTTGGCTCAGACGGTTTTTTACCTGGCCGCCCTGGAAGGCTGGCGGCTCACCTCCCGCCACCGTCGTTGCCCGCCGTATTTTTCCCTTCCCTTCACCTTTTGTCTTCTCAACTGCGCCGCCCTGGGGGCGTTTATCATGTATTTCTTTGCCCCCCGGCGTCTGCGTTGGTGAGCCGTCGCCCTTCACGGGTATTTTGAGGTTGAAGACGGTCCCGGAACACTCGATACTCTGTACTTTACCGCCAGGAGGATTCGGGTGAAAGACGGTTACGAAATCGAAGGCAAGGGAAGCTGGAAAAAACGGCTGTTTCTATTCGCCCGCCTCGCGGTCAGTTTCGGGCTGATCGGCTATATCGTTTATCAAATCGCATCCCGGCAGGACATCTCGGCGTTCCCGGTTTATTACGAGAAGGCCGACTGGTTGTGGCTGGGGGCAGCGGTTCTGTCGGTCATCCTCCTGCTCAGCGGGGGGGCTCTCCGATGGGGGTTGCTGCTGCGCGCTCAGGGCGTGCGCCTGAGCAAGGGCAGCATCTTCATGTATTTCATGATCGGAATGTTCTTCAACAACTTCCTGCCCAGTACCGTCGGCGGGGACGCCATCAAGATCTACTACCTTCACCGGTTCGCCGGAAAGGGAAAGGAGGCTTTCGTCTCGGTACTCCTCGACCGGCTTCTGGGAATCGCCGGGCTTTGTATCGTGGCGGTCGTATCTTTGGCTCTCGGGTGGAGGATCATCCTCGGCAATCCCCACATCGCCGTCTATGCCTGGATGATCTTCGGCGTCGTGGGGGGACTGACCGTCTTCCTGGGCGCGTTTTTCCTGGTGATTTTCAACGACCGGATCATGGGGCTGGTCTTTCGGCTCATTCCGGTGGCGGGGCTGAAGACGAAAATACGCGGCATTCACGACTCGGTGCTGCTCTATCGCGGGCAGTTCCCCGTTTTATTCAAGGCGCTGGCGGTATCGGTGGCGATCTGGGTTTTCATAGTTTTATCCTGCTGGATGATCTATCGGGCCTTTTATTCGCCCGCGGTACCTCCGTCGGAAGGGACCATGGGCCACATATCCATCGGGTATTTCTACCTGTTTCTCCCCACCATCGCCGCCATCATGTCCGTTCCCATCTCGTTCGGAGGGGTCGGGACCCGGGAGGCGTTTTTCATACTCTTCTTCGGGAGCCTTCCCGGCATCGGGGAACTGGGGGCCCTGATGATCTCTCTCAACTACTACCTTGCTTTTCTTCTGGCTTCCTCGATCGGGGGCTTCGTATACATCGCTAAGGATCAACTGCGATTCCACCGGGAATTGCCGCAACCTTCGCAGGAGAACGGACCATGAAGGGAGTGATACTGGCCGGAGGCCTGGGGACCAGGCTCTATCCGCTGACCAAGATAACCAACAAGCACCTGTTGCCGATTTACGACAAACCCATGATCTATTACCCCATCCAGACGCTGGTCAACGCGGGCATCGAAGACATCATGGTGGTCACCGGCGGGAACAACGCCGGGGATTTTCTCCGCCTGCTGGGCAACGGCAAGGAGTTCGGGCTCAAATGGCTGCGGTACGCCTACCAGGAGGGGGAGGGCGGAATCGCGGAAGCGCTTTCGCTGGCCGAGCATTTCGCGGACGGGGACAGGATTCTGGTGATGCTGGGAGACAATGTCATAGAAAAAAACATCACCGTTCACGTCGGCGATTTTCTCGAGCAACCTTCCGGGGCCAAGATCCTCCTCAAGGAAGTGGATAATCCGCGCGACTACGGGGTGGCGGTGATAGAGGGGGAGCAGGTGCGGACGATTATCGAAAAACCGAAGGATCCTCCGACCAACCTGGCGGTCATCGGCATCTACATGTATGACGGAAAGGTCTTCGACTATATCCGGAATATCGAGCCGTCGGGCCGGGGGGAGCTGGAGATCACCGACGTCAACAACCTCTATATCGCGGCCGGCCAGATGAGCTACGGGATACTGGACGGGTGGTGGGCCGACGCCGGCTCGTCGATAGAAAACCTCTCCCGGGTCAGCCGAATGGTATATGATGGCGGCGCCAACAAGATATGAAAGGAACCCGCGCTAAGATGAGCAGGAAGGTATTGGTCACCGGGGGGGCCGGCTTCATCGGCTCCAATTTCATCCACTACTGGCTGGAAACCCATCCCGAGGACGAGATCGTCAACCTCGACAAACTGACGTACGCGGGAAACCCCGACAACCTCAAGGATATCGCCGACGACCCGCGCTATCGTTTCGTCAAAGGAGACATCGCCGACGCCGATACGGTCGGGCATCTCTTCGCGGAGGGGATCGATCTGGCGGTTAACTTCGCCGCGGAAACCCACGTGGACAGATCGATCGGCGACCCGGACGACTTCATCCGGACCGACATCTACGGCACCTATGTTCTGTTGGAGGCGGCCAAGCAGAGGGGCGTGGGCAGATTCGTGCAGATTTCGACCGACGAAGTCTACGGCAGTATCGAGAAGGGCTTCAGCGTGGAGACGGACCCGTTGATGCCCCGTAACCCCTACGCGGCGAGCAAGGCCGGCGCCGACCGTCTGGCTTATTCGTATTTTGCCACCTACGGAGTCCCGGTGGTGATCACCAGGGCTTCGAACAACTTCGGCCCGTACCAATATCCCGAGAAGATGATTCCCCTCTTCGTCACCAACCTGCTCGACGGTCTTCAGGTTCCGCTCTACGGGGACGGGCTCAATGTCCGCGATTGGCTCTACGTCCGGGACCACTGCAGCGCCATCGATGTGGTCGCGGCCCGGGGGACTCCGGGAGAAGTCTACAATATCGGGGGCGGGAACCTCCTGACCAACAAGGAGCTGACGTTCCTCATGCTCGAATTTCTGGGGGCTTCGGAGTCGATGATCCGGCACGTCAAGGACCGCGAAGGCCACGATCGGCGTTATGCCCTCGACTCGTCCCGCCTCAATGCCCTGGGGTGGAGCCCCGCCGCCGAGTTCGATAAGGAGATGAAAGCGACCGTCGCCTGGTATCGGGACAACCGCTGGTGGTGGGAAAAGATCAAGAGCGGCGAGTTCAGGGAATATTACCGCAGGCAGTATGCCCACCGTTGAGGCGAACAATATCCTGGTGGTGGGAGCGGGAGGGATGTTGGGGGGGATGCTCCTGAAGGTCCTGGCCCGGAGCCGGAAGACGGCCGGGGTGGATATCGGCGAATGCGATATCACTTCCCCCGAGGCCGTGGCCCGCAACCTGGATATTTACCGGCCGGCCTGGGTCGTCAACGCGGCCGCTTATACCGACGTCGACGGATGCGAAGCCGATCCGGAGCTGGCCGCCCGGGTCAATGGAACCGCTCCGGGAATCCTGGCCCTGGCCTGTCGGGAGCGCGGTGTCGGGCTCGTTCATATCAGCACCGACTTCGTTTTCGACGGCCGGGGAAACCGTCCTTATCGGGAGGGCGATCCGCCGGCGCCGATCAATGAATACGGACGAAGCAAGCTGGCCGGAGAGACCGCGGTAGAGACCGCCGGGGGCGAATGGATCGTCGTTCGGACGTCATGGCTTTTCGGACCCGGCGGGAAAAATTTTCCGGCCACGATCTGGGGCGCCGCCTGCTCCCGTTCCGAACTCGCCGTTGTCTCCGATCAAGTCGGTTCGCCCACCTCGACAACGGATCTTTCCGAAGCGGTGGCGGCCCTGGTCGACGGGGAAGGGAGGGGAGTATACCATTTCTGCGGACTCGGGGAGTGTTCGTGGTACGAATACGCCCGCTATCTGCTCGACCTGGCGGGATCGGAGACCCGGGTCCTGCCCATTTCCAGCGCGGACTCCGGGCGCCCGGCGGTCCGGCCGGCCTATTCGGTCATGGACTGCGGGAAGTACAGCGCCCTCACCGGAAAGAAGATCCGGACATGGCAGGAGATGGTGAAAGACTACTGGCTCCGGGAGCTTGGCCCGGAGTCGGGTGTTAAACGGAAGGGAGGCACCGATGCTTGACGAGAAACTGTTGGCTATTTTGGTCTGTCCGGCGTGTAAATCGCCCTTGCGCTACGACTCCGGACAGGAACGGCTGTACTGTCTGGATCGCGACCGGGAAACCCGAGAGTTCCGCCGGGGGGAACGCTGCGGGCTGATCTACCCGGTACGGGACGGAATCCCGGTCATGCTCATCGACGAGGCCGAGGCTCCCGTTGACTGAATCTTCCTCCCTTCTCCCGAAACGTCTCGCATCGATCCGGAGCAAACTGTCCCTGGTCAAGGGGGAGTACTTTCTGGTCGCCGCCCTCGGCAATGTCGCCTACCTCTCCGGCTTCAGCGGGGATGCGGCATGGCTGCTGGTGGGGAGGAGAAAAGCCTGGCTGTTGACCGATCCCCGTTTTTCCGAAGAGGCGGGGGAAGATCTGGCGCCGGGAATAGGCCGCTTCGGAACCAGGGCGGGGGTCGACGATCTGGCCGCGCTCCTGAAGGATGTCCGGGCCCGTAAGCTCCTGGTGGAGGACACGGTCTCCTGCCGGGTCCAGCGGCAGCTTCTCGCGCGTTTACCGGGGTTGAATGTGGACTTTATCCCCGGATCAGTCGAGGAACTCCGTTCCCGTAAGGATTCCGGAGAGCTGTCCAAGATCCGCGCCGCCGCGGCCCTGACGGACCGGGCTTTCCTGCGGCTGGTCTCAGCGGCCGTTCCGGCGGTCACCGACCACCGCCTGCAGGCGGCGGTCTGCGCCGAGATTTTCGAAGGAGGCGGAAGTCCCGCCTTCGAGCCGATTATGGCGGTGGGAGAGAATTCTTCGCGCCCTCATGCGCGGGCCCGGGGTTTGAGCCTGGGGCCCGGGACCATCCTCCTCTGCGACTTGGGGGCGCGTCTAGATGGATACTGCGCGGACCTGAGCCGAACGTTTTGCCTGGGGCCGCCCCCGCCGCGGTTTGAGGAGGTCCACCAGGCGGTCGCCGACGCGCAACGGACGGCCATCGACCGGCTGCGGCCCGGTCTCACGGGACATGAGGTCGACGCCGCCGCGCGCGGGCTGCTGGCCGAACGCGGCCTGGGGGACTATTTCGGGCATGGCTTGGGGCACGGCGTCGGCCTCGACATCCATGAACTGCCCCGCCTGGGTCCGGGTTCGGCCGACGTCGTAGAGGAAGGGATGGTCGTGACCGTGGAGCCCGGGGTGTATATCCCGGGGTGGGGGGGAGTCAGAATTGAAGACACGGTCCTGGTGACGGGAACGGGGGTGGAGGTCCTGACCCTTTCGGGCCAGCACCCGCCGCGTTCCGTTTCGGACCGCCGGTGAAATTTTCGTGTTCACCCCCCGGCGTCGCCGGACTATACTCCGAATGTTTCTCCGGGGGAAACGCGTGAATATCAAGGAGGAGCTTTCATGATCAAGAGAATCATCGTCGGGGAATCGGGAGGACCGACGCCGGTAATCGATTGGGAAATCTCGGGGGTGATGGACGCCGCCCAGAAAGCCGGGGTGGAAATTTACGGCATGATCAACGGTCTGGAAGGTCTTCTCAACGCCGATATCGAGGGGAATATCGTCGACCTCACGCACCTCGACCACATGGCTTTCGCTTTCAACGGGCCGGGAGCGGGGTTGAGAACGACCAGGATCAAACCCGACGAGGAGCAGTACCGGCATATCGCGCGCAACCTGGAGGCGCTGGGAATCGACGGAGTCGTGTATATCGGGGGTAACGACAGCGCCGCCCAGCTCCTGGGGCTCACCGCTCTGGCCGATGTCGCCGCCGTCCACGCCATCAAGACCGTGGACAACGATCTGCCGGTGACGCACCACAGTCCGGGTTACGGTTCCGCGGCTCTCTACAACGCCACCGCCCTGAAGAACGTCTATAACGATTTTTCTTCCTACCGGGTCTGGGGGCATTTCCGCCGGTCCGGCGAAGTGATCAAATCCCTGAGCACCGCTCCGGTGGTGATCTACCAGGTGATGGGCCGGAAGGCCGGTTGGCTGGCTCAGTCCACCGCCTTTGCCAAGGTGGACCCCAAGGGGGACATCGTCGACGAGTATGCTCCCCATATCGTTCTCAGCAAGGAGGTCCTCTTCGACCCCGACGAATTTCTGGACGCTCTGAGCCGGGTCATAACCCGGCTGGGAGAAGCCGTGGTCGTGGTCCAGGAAGATCTGACCGACAAGGCGACCGGAGAGGCGTTGGCCAAGATCCACGCCCGGGAAGTGGTGACGGACGCGCACGGCAATATTCAGCACGGTCGCGCCGGCTCCTTCGTCCCTTCCATCTTTCTGGCCCAGTTGATCAAGCGGAATCTGCGGGTGGAGGCGGTTTCGGGGGAGATCAAGGAAGCCGCCCTGGCGCCCCAGCATATTCAGCGAAGTTACGTCATGTCCCGGCAGGATGCGTCCGAAGCCTACATGGTCGGGTTTTCGGCGGTGGAAGCGCTGCTCTCGGGGGAAAACCTCAAGTCGGTGATCCTGCAGCGGGGCGATTGCCGGACCTCGACCGGCCTCACCGATCTGGAGAATATCGCCGCCAAGGACCGCTCCGTTCCCCTCGAATACATCAACGGCCTTTACGGCCCCACCCAGGAGTTCATCGACGAGTTCATCTACCTGATCGGCGGACCGGTGGGCATTCCCCATTATTCGTCCCATTCTTTCTGCCCGGTTCCGGTCCCCTCCGAAATCGGGTCACGGCCCTATGTAAGGGAAGGCCGATGAGGGAAACCATTCTCAGTTCCATCGAAGAGGGGCTCGGGGTCGTCCGCAGCCTGAAAAATCTGGCTCCGGAGATCGAGGAAGCGGCTGCTGCCATCATCGCTTCGTTGCGGGGGGGAGGAAAGGTGCTGGTCTGCGGCAACGGCGGCAGCGCCGCCGATTCTCAACATATCGCCGCCGAATTGATCGGCCGTTTCCGGCGCGAGCGTCGGGCACTCCCCGCCGTGGCTCTGACCGTCGACACCTCGATCCTGACCTCGCTCTCCAACGACTACAGTTTCGACCGCGTTTTTTCGCGCCAGGTCGAAGCGCTGGGTTCTCCCGGAGACGTTCTTCTGTTGATATCCACCAGCGGGAACTCGGCCAACCTGTCGGCCGCCGCCGCTGCCGCCGAAGCCAAGGGGTTGAAGGTCATCGCGCTTCTGGGCCGCGACGGAGGCGCACTGGCGGGGAAAGCTGGAGTCGAAATCATCGTTCCCGCCGCCGACACCGCCAGAATCCAGGAAAGCCAGCAACTCGTGTACCACATCATCTGCGATCTGGTCGAAGCCGCCTTCTCCTGAACGATGTCAGTTCCCGATCCCAGAATTCTCGGTCCCGGAGAGCTCAGGAAGCTGGCGGAGGAGGTCCAGGCCCGGGGCGGGAAGGTGGTCTTTACCAACGGTTGTTTCGATCTTCTCCACGTCGGGCATATCCGCTACCTGCGCGCCGCCGCCGCTTGGGGGGATATGCTCATCATCGGGCTCAACAGCGACGAATCGGTTCGCCGCCTGAAGGGGGCCATGCGGCCCCTGGTCCCCGAAATGGAGCGCGCCGAAATTCTGGCGGCGCTGGAGATGGTGGATTACGTCTGTATCTTCCCGGAGGATACTCCCCGGGAATTGATCGTGGCACTCCATCCCGATGTTCTGGTGAAGGGAGGCGATTACGTCCGTTCCCAACTGGCCGGGGCCGACGAGGTCGAAAGTTGGGGCGGCCGGGTGGTTCTGGCCGAGGAAGTGGAGGGAAAATCGACCCGCTGCCTCCTGGCCGAGATCAAGCGCCGGCAGGCCGTCGACGGGAGATAAGGACCGAGGTATGGAAGATATGCTTCTGATCGATTCGCTGGGCCCCTGTCGCTTTCCCTCCCCTCTGGGGCTCTCCTCGACCCGGGGGGATAAAATCGTCAATTACGTCGGGGACGAAGAGAGGATCATCCTCGACGTCGATCTGGAGACATGCCGCCGCAATTGCGGAAATCCGCCCTCCCTGGAAAAGGCCGGACCGCGGGCGGAACTCTTTTTCGACCCGTCCGCCACCACGGCCGCCATCGTCACCTGCGGCGGGGTTTCTCCCGGCCTCAACAACGTTATCCGGGGAGTCTGCCGGGAAGCCCGTCTCCGCTACGGAGTCCGGAGTATCCTGGGGATAAAATACGGCTACGAGGGGTTGGTTCCGGAATACGGGCATCAACCGGTGGAACTTACCCCCGAAACGGTTGAAGATATCGGGCATCTGGGCGGAACCGTGTTGGGAACCTCCCGAGGCCGTCAAGACCCGGCGACCATGGTCGATTTTCTCGTCTCCCGCGGCATCGACATACTCTTCGCCGTGGGAGGAGACGGAACCTTGAAGGGGGCGCTGCAGATCTACCGGGAAATTGCGCGTCGCGGCCTGCCGATCGCTGTGGCCGGCATCCCCAAGACCATCGATAACGACATCGGGTATATGGACAGGTCTTTCGGTTTTGAAACCGCCTTTTCCATCTCCAGCATGATCCTGGAAACGGCACACAGCGAAGCGGTCTCCCATTACAACGGGATCGCCGTGGTCAAGCTGATGGGAAGGGATTCTGGGTTTATCGCCGCCAACGCGGCCCTGGCCAATCCGGTGGTCAACTTCGTGCTGATTCCCGAAATGGATTTCGATCTTACCGGCCCCCGGGGTTTTCTCGAAGCCCTGGCCCGGAGGATCGAGGAGAAACACCACGCCCTGGTCGTCATCGGCGAAGGCGCGGGCCAGAACTTTTTCCCCGAGGGGGACCGCGAGACCGACGCCTCCGGCAACGTCCGGTACCACGATATCGGGGTTCGGCTCAAGAACGAGATCGCGAAGTTCATGGAGGCCCGAGGCACCGATTTCACCATCAAATACATCGATCCCAGCTATATCATCCGCAGCACCCCGGCCATTCCCGACGACCGCAAGTTTTCGACCCTGCTGGCCCAGTACGCCGTTCATGGAGCCATGGCCGGCAAGACCGGTTTCGTCGTGGGGCGCCTCCACCAGGAATTCGTTCACATCCCCATCCCCGCGGCCGTCCGGGAAAAGAAACGGATCGATCTGGAAAGCCAGCTCTGGCTGGATGTTCTTCAAGCCACCGGGCAGCCGGTGAACATGAAAAACTGAAGCGGGTTCCGCTCCCGAACGCCGGGGGCGGGAAGCAAGCGAAGGAGCGGTTCAATGAGTGTTTTAGTGGTCGGGTCGGTGGCTTTGGATACGGTGGAAACTCCGTACGGACGCGAACGGGAGGTTTTGGGGGGATCGGCCACCTATTTTTCCGTAGCTTGCAGCCGTTTCGCTCCGGTCAAGCTGGTGGGCGTGGTCGGGGACGATTTTCCGTCCTCGTCCCGCTCGTTATTGGAGAGCAGAGGAGTGGACCTGGCGGGCCTGGAAGTCGTCCCCGGGAGGACTTTGCGGTGGGGCGGGGCCTATCGGAACGACATGAATGAAGCCGTCACCGATTTCATCCACCTCAACGTCTTCGAGAATTACCACCCCCGTCTTCCCGAGGAATATCGAGACAGCGAGTACGTTTTCCTGGCCAACATCGGCCCCGACCTCCAGATCGAGGTTCTCGACCAGATCTCGTCCCCCCGGTTGGTAGTCGGGGATACGATGAACTTCTGGCTCGAAAACACGCTCGACCGGGTACGGGAAATGGCGTCGCGGCTCGATATCTTCATTCTGAACGATGCCGAGGCCCGTATGCTCACCGGAGAGGTCAACCTCCCCCGCGCCGCGCGGAAGATCCTGGAGCTGGGACCCCGCGGCGTGGTCGTTAAAAAAGGCGAACACGGGGCTCTGTTGCTGACCGAAGAAGACATCTTCGCTCTTCCCGGGCTCCCCCTGGAAAAAGTGGTGGATCCCACCGGGGCCGGGGACAGTTTCGCCGGGGGGTTCGTGGGCAGCCTGGCGGCCGCGGGCGACCTTACGACGGCCAGCCTCCGTCGGGCCGTGGTGTACGGATCGATCATGGCCTCCTTCAATGTGCAGGCATTCAGCTTATTTCGCTTGTGCGAGGTCGGCAAAGGTGATATAGAAGCCCGGTTCGCGGAATTCAAGAAGCTGACCGATTTTTAATATCGCGGGTGTAGCTCAATGGCAGAGCTCCAGCTTCCCAAGCTGGCTACGAGGGTTCGATTCCCTTCACCCGCTGATCGAATCCGCTTCCCCGCCCGGGGAAGGTTGGACTTGCCCACCGGCCCCGGGGCGGCAAAGCGGGACCAGCGTAAGAGGATGGACGATGGAGAGGATCTGGGCCCCGTGGCGGAGCGAATACGTCGGCGGGGAAGATGGAACCGGGGAGTGTTTTTTCTGCGCCAAGGCGGCTTCCGGCGACGATCGGGGCGCCCATGTCCTCTGGCGGGGAAAGGTCAGTTTCTGCCTGCTCAACCGTTATCCCTACAACAGCGGCCATCTCATGATCGCGCCGTACCGGCATACCGGTGACTTCGCCGGACTCACCTCCGAGGAAAGCGCGGAGATTCTGGAAACGGCGCGGCGGATGGTGCAGGCCCTGGGCGAAGCGATGCGGCCGCAAGGTTTCAACATCGGTTTCAATCTGGGCAAAGCCGCGGGCGCCGGAGTCGTCGATCATCTTCATCTGCACTTGGTTCCCCGGTGGGAGGGCGATACCAATTTCATGCCCGTGCTGGCTTCGACCCGGGTCATGCCTCAATCCCTGGACGAGGTTTTCGTCCTTCTCCGCCGCGCTCTCGAAACCGGGGACGAAGCCGGCGGTTGACACCGACTTATTCTTATATTAGCCTTTATATAAAATCCAAAACGATGCACAGGAGCTTCAGAATGCGGAAGTGGATGGTTACCGCGATACTGGGTGCGGTTGCCGCCGTGTCGAGCGGCACGGTTTCGGCGGCGGGATCGGGCGGGGAAGGAGAGACGGCGCCCGAGTTCTCCGAAGACCTGTTTTTCAAGGAGGAGTCGCTGGGGCGCGGCGGCGATCTTGACGAATTTCTTACCGATGTCGTTCCCGATTGGCCCGGCTGGAGCCGCGTGTATTGGACGGACCGGGAATTATGGGGGAACCAGGGTTACATCATCGGCGGCCCCGGCCGAAAACCGATCCCCCAAGGGCCGGCTGCCGCCGGGTATGCCGAAGCGTTGACGGTCGAAGTGGAAGAACCGCTCCCCCCCGAACTGCCGTATGAGAGCGTGGACTTGGAGATCGAGCGCCAGCGTGCCGATACTCATACCGTAGTCAAGGGGGAATGTCTGTGGATCATAGCCGGTTATCCCAGAATTTACGGCAACCCCCTGCAGTGGCCGATCATCTTCCAGGCCAACCGCGATCGGATCAAGAACCCGGATCTGATCTACCCCGGCCAGGTCTTTATTATCCCCCGAGATTGACCGCGGCCGGCCATGAATGAGCCTTTCGCGGGCCTCGGAAAAAATACGCGGGCGCGGTCCGTCCGAGGGAAGGACGGTTGAAGCGCCGGCGTCCGCTGGGCCTTTTCTCGGTTTCGAAGCCCCGGCCTGTCGGGGAGGGGATCCGGAAGCGCCTGTTCGCCTCCCGGGACGGTAGTTCATGGAGAAGCTGACCATCAATTTCGAAAAACCGTCCGAGGCTGTCGCCATCTGCCCCCAGGGAAGCCCGAACGTCGCCCTTTTGGAAGAAGCCTGCGGCGTCAAGGTAGTGGTACGGGATAATTTCATCCGGTTGTGGGGCCCCGCCTCCGCGGTGGCCAAAGCCGATAGAATAATACGGGAAGCCCGAGAAGCGCTTCCGGGCAATGGGGCCGTTCTCCCGGCCGGGGAATTGGAGCGTTTGATCGAATTGGCCGGGAACGGGGGCAGCGTTCCCCGAACCAGGATCCGAGTGGCGACTTCGCGGGGCTATGTGCGTCCCCGGACCGTGCACCAGGAGGAGTACGTCAAGGCCATCGGAGCCCATGAAATCGTTTTTTCCATCGGCCCCGCCGGCACGGGCAAAACCTATCTGGCCGTGGCCATGGCGGTTTCGGCGCTCCTGGAAGGTGCCGTCCGCCGTCTTATCCTGACGCGGCCCGCTCTCGAGGCCGGCGAGCGGCTCGGGTTCCTTCCCGGCGACATCGAACATAAAATCAGCCCGTATCTCAGGCCGCTCTACGACGCCCTCTACGACCTGCTCGAAGCGGATCGGATCAGCCGCTACGAAGAGCAGGGCATCATTGAAGTGGCCCCCCTCGCCTTCATGCGGGGACGGACCCTCAACGACGCCTTCATCATTCTGGACGAGGCCCAGAACTCAACCGGCGAGCAGATGAAGATGTTCCTGACCCGTCTGGGATATAACTCGAAAATGGTGATTACCGGCGACATCACCCAGACGGATCTGCCTCCCGATAAACCTTCGGGGCTGATGCAGGTCCGCGACATTCTGGCGGGGGTGGAGGGGATTTCCTTCGTTGAACTGGGGGAGGAAGACGTGGTCAGACATGCCTTGGTCCAGCGGATAGTCAGGGCCTACGAGGGAAACAACGGTCGTGCCTAAATGGCGTTACCGATAAAAACGATTTTTTCCCGCCCCGTTCCCGGCGCCGTCAAAAAGCGCCGGGTCGGCGCGGGAACAGGCACTCCTTCCTCCTGGGAAGAAGCCGCATGGCTGCATTATCTGATCGGAGCGGTTTTCTTCTTCGCGGCGGTGGTTCTGATCGCCTGGCGGGGGAGGGTGGCCGAGATGCCTCGGCGGGGAACGATCGCCCCCCGCGAAATCGTGGCATCGGTCGATTTCAGTTATCCCGACGCGGCCCGGGCCGAACAGCTGGCCCGGGTCGCCGTCAGCCGTCAGCCCTTCGTGTACCTGCGCACCCCCCAGGTTTTGACGGAACAGACGAAGCGCCTCGGGGCGTTTTCCGAAGAGACCGCCGCCGCCGCCGACCGGCTTCGGGAACTGCTGCGGGAGGGCCCGGCCCGCTCGGTCCTCGAAATCGCCTTCCAGGAACTGTACCGGAGGGGGGTCTTGCCCGAGGAAGGCCGGGACATCCTCCTGGGGTCCGAGAAAGCCGGTATTCTGATCGTCGATTCCGATCGGGGCGAGGAGACCGAGCGCGCGGTTTCGGACGTTCTCGTCCCCGCCGAATGCGCCGATCTGATCCGAGAGCGTTTGACGGAAAAAACCGATCTTTCCCCGGTCGACGTCGGTTTCGTGACGGATTTCTGCGCCGGGATGGTTCAACCGACGCTCCGATACGACCGGGGGAGGACCTCGCTTCTGCGGGAGAACGCCCGCTCCGGAATCGGGCGCGTCTATACCGAAGTTCGCCAAGGGGAGGTCCTGATCTCCAAGGGAGAACTGGTTTCTCCGGCCCACATCATCAAATTCAGAGCCTACCAGGAAGAGATGCTCCGACGTCTGCCCGCGGCCGCCCGAATAACCTGGCTGCTGGGAACGGCTCTGGTCTGCCTGATCGGGATTACGGCTTTCGGAAAGGCCCTCCGCCGGTTCTTCGCCCCGTCGTTTCTACGCAATTCCCGCCTGGGGCTGATGGCGGCCGTCGGGCTGGTCGTGCTCGGTCTTGCCCGTTTGCTGGTTTTCGGGATCTGGAACGCGCCTCCCTGGTTGAGCGACTATCTGGCGTACGTCCCCGTCGCTCCCCTGGGCACGATCATCCTCTGCCTGCTTCTCGGGGAGGGGGTCGGGGTCCTGGCCGCTCTCCCCCTCGGTTTTTTCGCGGCGCTGACGGCCGGATTCGACGCCGGCGTGCTGGTAGTGGAGATCAGCGGCGGAGTCGCCGCCGCCTTCGCCACCCGGGGAGCTCGAAATCGAAAGGACATCTTCCGCGCCGGAATCAAATCGGCGGGAGCCGTCATGGCCGCCGTCGCCGCCGTTTGCCTTCTCGACGGAACCGTTCTCCCGGTCGCTCTGCGAGCCGTTGCCGGGGGCGCTCTGGGAGCGATCGCCTGTGCCCTGGTCGCGACCGGCTTGCTGGGAATCGTGGAATCGGTTTTCCGGGTGTATTCCGATATCGGGCTGCTCGAACTGTCGGACATGAACCACCCCCTCCTGCGCCGAATGATGCTCAAGGCTCCGGGGACGCATCATCACAGCCTGATGGTGGCGACGTTGGCCGAGGCCGCCGCCGAAGCCATTGGAGCCAATCCGCTCCTGGCCCGGGTCGGGGCCTATTTTCACGATATCGGCAAGGTGGCCAAACCCGAATATTTCGTCGAAAACGCGCTGGGGGAAGGCGGGGGGCACGAGGGCTTGATCCCCTCGATGAGCAGTTTGATTTTGATCTCCCACGTCAAGGACGGAGTGGACATGGCCTTGCGCCACCGCCTCGACCGTCGCATCGTCGATATCATCCGCGAACACCACGGCACCGGCCTGATGACGTATTTTTTTGATCGGGCGGAACGGGCCGATCAACTCAAATTCGAGGTGTTCGAGAAGGATTTCCGCTACCCGGGTCCCCGGCCCCGGACTCCGGAGGCCGCGATCGTCATGCTCGCCGACGCCGTGGAGGCCGCTTCCGTCTCCGTGGACCGGCCCACCCCCGCCAGATTGGAAACCATCGTCAACACCCTCATCCGGGAGCGTTTTTCCGACGGCCAGCTCGACGAGTCGGGCTTGACGCTCAACGACCTGAAACTGATCGCCGCCACCCTGACCCGCAATCTCTCCGCTCGATACCATTCCCGGATCAAGTACCCCCATCAATCGGAGGAAGACCGCGGGGAGGGAGACGACGGTGCCGAGAAACGTTGATCGATCCCGGGCGGAGATCCGAAACCGCCAACGCCGCTTCCGGATCGATGGGTCCGAAATCGCCCGTTTGGTGGGGCTGGTTCTGGAAGCGGAAGGAGTCGGGGCCGGGGAGGTCGGGATCATGCTCGTCAACAACCGCGCTATCCGCCGCTACAACCGGGAATTCCTGGGGCGCGACTACCCCACCGACGTACTTTCTTTTCCCCAGGAACCGGACCTCTCCGGGCCCGTTCCCAGGCTTTTGGGGGACATAATCGTGTCGACCCAGATGGCCAAGGAGCGGGCGTCCGAATTCGGGGCCACGCCGGAGCGGGAGTTCATGTTGTACCTCATCCACGGACTCCTCCACCTTCTGGGCTACGCCGACCACCCTCCCTCCGAGGCCCGGCGTTTGGAGTCCCGCCAGAAGCTGCTGCTGAAGCGGGCTCTGGCGGCGGAGATTCGCTGTGGCGTCGCCTGAAACCGCGGAAGGGATTATTCTCCGCGTCCGCCCGCTGCGGGAAACCAGCCTGCTGGTCAACGCGATTACGGAATCGGGCATGAGGATGGTTCTGGTGGCCCGGGGCGCCCGTCGCCCGGGGAGTCATCTTCACGGACGTCTGCAGACCCTTTCTCCGGGACGGTTCGCTTTTCTGCCCGGAAAGTTCGAGGGGCTCCCTCTGCTGGTCTCCTTCCAGCCCGTCTCGGGATTTTCCGTCTCCACCCTGGGGGTGGAGACGGCGGCTCTCTTTTTTTATCTGGCCGAATTGACCGATCGATCGGGAGTGGATAAGGAAAGCGCCGCCGCCGGCTGTTTCCTGCTTTCCCGGCTTCTGGGGGAGGCCCGGACCGCGGGCATCCTCCGCCCGGCGGCGGTCCGGCTCTGGTTCGAAGTCAACCTGCTGGAGCGGATGGGGGTGTTCCCCTCCCTGGAACACTGCAGCACCTGCCGCCGGAGTTTTGACGGCCTGATTTTCTATTCCGGCCGCGATCGGGGTTTCTTCTGCCCCTCCTGCCGCCCTGTCTCCGATGCCTGCCGGCTTTCCCCCGGATCGGTATCGATCCTGCGGTTTGTTTCCGGCGGGAGCCCCGAGCGGCTCAGGCGCTTACGGGTCGGTCCCGTCCAGGTCGCGGAGATCGGGGCGGTGACGGCTTCTCTGATTGACACTCTGATCGAGAAGAAGATAGAATCTCGCCGCTTTGCCGACGGTGTTCTGGCAGGGCGCCGAACCTGAAACGGTGAGCGATGGATTTCCAAGAACTCATTCGCAGAGTAGCTGATTATTGGGGCGGCCGAGGCTGTGTCCTGCTTCAACCTTGCGACGTCGAGGTGGGAGCCGGAACCTTCGCCCCGGGGACGTTTTTCGGAGTGCTCGGACCCGAGCCCTGGAAGACCGGCTACGTCCAGCCTTCGCGGCGTCCGGCCGACGGCCGTTACGGGGAAAATCCCAACCGGCTCTATCTGCACCATCAATTCCAAGCCATCCTCAAGCCCGCTCCCGCCGACATCCAGGACATCTATCTTCAGAGCCTTTTCGATCTGGGGATCGATCCGCGCGAGCACGATCTGCGCTTCGTCGAGGACGATTGGGAATCTCCGACCCTGGGGGCCTCCGGCCTAGGGTGGGAGATATGGTGCGACGGCCTGGAAATTACCCAGTTCACCTATTTTCAGCAGATGGGCGGATTGGAACTGGACCCGGTCCCGGTCGAACTCACGTACGGGTTGGAGAGGATCGCGATGTTTCTGCAGGGAGTGGACAACGTTTTCGATTTGGTCTGGACTCCGGGAGTGAGCTATCGGGAGGTCCGTCACCGCTACGAATTCGAATTTTCCCGTTTCAACTTCGAACTGGCTCCGGTGGCGGAATATCAGCGCCGTTTCTTCGAGTACGAGAAAGAAGCACGGGATATGATCGCGGCCTGCCTGGTCTACCCGGCGTACGAGCTGGTCCTGAAATGTTCGCACACGTTCAATATTCTCGATTCCCGGGGCGCGATCAGCGTCAGCGAGCGGGCCAATTATATAGCCCGGGTACGAAGTCTGGCCAAAGCCTGCGCGGAACTGTACGTGGGAGAAAAGACCGGTGGGGACTGATACGCTCTTGCGCACGAACCTGCTTCTGGAGATCGGGGTCGAGGAACTGCCCGCCTCGTATATCGCGCCCGCTTTGTCGCAGCTGGCCGCTTTTGCCGCCGAGTACGCTTCCCCTGCGAAGATCAGGGTGCTGGGAACCCCGCGCCGCCTGACGCTGTATGCCGGGGATATTCCGTCGGTTCGCCCGGCGGTTTTCTGGGGTCCGCCCGTCGAGAAATCCCGGGAGAAAGACGGGAGCTGGAACCGCAGCGCGCTTGGGTTCGCCCGCAGCCGCGGGGCGGCCGTCGAGGAACTCACCGTGGGGTTGCGCAAGGGCAGGGAATGTTTGAAGATAGAACAGAGCCTGGATACGGGACGGGAGCTGAAGCGGCGGCTCCCCGAGGCGATTCAGGGGCTTTCCTTCCCCAAATCGATGCGCTGGATCACCGGTGACTCTTTCCGCTTCGCCCGGCCCCTCCGCTGGCTGCTTTGCCTCTGGGGCGCTGAAGCCCTTGAGTTCGAGGTCGCCGGACTGACCGCCGGCCGGACGACCCGGGGCCACCGGTTTTTCGGGGAGAAGGAGATCCCGGTTCCCGGAGCCGATATCGGGTCCTACCGCTCGCTCCTGAAAGCGGGCCGGGTGATCGTCGACCCGGCCGAGCGCCGCCGCAAACTCGCGGATGCGCTCCTGATCCGGCAGCGTCGTTACCGGGCCCATGCCCGGATCTCCGACCTGGACCCGGACCTTCTCGATGAAGTGCTCAATCTGGTCGAGTACCCTCTGGTCATAGAGGGCGGTTTCGAAAAGAATTTTCTGGAGCTCCCCCCCGAGATACCGGTCACGGTGATGAAGAAACATCAGCGCTATTTTCCGGTCTTCGACGGTTCCGGCCGTCTGCTTCAGCGCTTTTTGATCGTGGCCAACGGGCCGTTTCGCAAGACCTCGGCCATCAGGCTCAACAACGAAAAAGTAATCCGGGCGCGTCTGACCGACGCCGAGTTTTTCTGGAAGGAAGATCTTTCGCGCCCCCTGCCGGACCGAGTCGCCGATCTGGAGGGAGTGGTCTTTCACAAGGAGGCGGGCAGCTATCTGGACAAGGTTCACCGGCTGCAGCTCCTGGCCAAGGACTTGGGCGCCGATCTCGGTCTCGGCCCCGAAGATACCCGCCGGCTGGTGCGGGCGGCGTTCCTGAGCAAAGCCGACCTGGCCACGGCCATGGTGATCGAATTCACCTCCCTGCAGGGAGTGATGGGGCGGGAATACGCGCGCCGGGGTGGCGAAGACGAGCGGGTCGCCCGGGCGATTTTCGAGCAATACCTTCCGCGCACGGCCGACGACGAACTCCCCTCCGACCCCGTGGGCCGGGCCTTGGCCCTGGTGGATCGGCTGGACACGGTCTGCGCCTTTTTTCAGGCCGGGATCAGAACCACCGGTTCCCAAGATCCGTACGGCTTGCGCCGTCAGGTGCTCGGGATCATCCGGATACTGGCCGAGGCCGGAGTCGACCTGGATCTGCACCGTGCCCTGGAGAAGGCCTGCCGCATCCTGGGGCTGGATCCGGCGCGGCGTCGGGAACTCATCCCCGAACTCATGGATTTTTTCCGCACCCGCCTGGCCGTCTATTTCGAGAGCGGGGGCAGCCCGGGCGACCTGGTCCGCGCCGTGCTGGCCTCGGGCTGGAAACGGGTCGGCGATGCCCGGATCCGGTTGGAGGAATTGACCGGCCTGCTGGGATCGCGGGAACTGCTGGCCGCCGCCACCATCGTGGAACGGACCGGAAACATCAGCCGCTCGGCGCCCGCCGCGGCATCCGCCCCCCCCGCGGAGAATTTGTTGCGCGAAGCCTCGGAGCGGCGCCTTTTCAAAGTATACGGCGAAAAAGCGCCGGAGATCGAGGGACTGATCGAAAACGGGAAGTACTCCGCCGCCACCGTAGCCTACGCCCGATGCTTCTCCCGGCCTTTGAGCGATTTTTTCCGCGACGTCATGGTCAACGTCGAGGAGCGGCGGTTGCGGGAAAATCGGATGCGGCTGTTGCTGCGGATCCATGGACTGTATTGCGGAAAAGTGGCCGATCTCTCCCTCCTCAATTACGAGAGAGGGGAGTATACGGTCTGAAAAATATAATCGACGGTGTCCGCCCCGCCTCCGGCGCGTGGCCCGGCGGACGGGAAACCTAAGAAGGAGAGAAGCATGGCCGGGAAGAAGTACATCTACATGTTCGGTGAAGGGAGTGCCGAAGGCACCGCGGGAATGAAATCCCTGCTGGGGGGCAAAGGCGCCAACCTGGCCGAAATGGCCGGCTTGGGACTGCCGGTGCCCCCCGGATTTACCATCACTACCGAAGCCTGCGACGAGTACTACCGCCTGGGCCGCGCCCGGCTCTTCAGGACCGTCGACCCCCAGATAAGGAATGCCCTGAAAAAACTGGAAAAGATGACCGGCAAGACCTTCGGGACCGGGCCCTTGCCGCTCCTGGTTTCGGTGCGTTCCGGCGCGGCCGTCTCCATGCCGGGGATGATGGACACCGTTCTCAACCTCGGGCTCAACCCCGCCACCTGCCGGGCATTGGTGGAGCAGACGGGCAACGAGAGGTTCGTCCTCGACTCTTACCGCCGGTTCATCCAGATGTTCGGCGACGTGGTCATGGGGGTCCCTCATCACGATTTCGAGGAGCGCCTGGAAGAGGTCAAGCGCGGTCTCGGCGTCCGTCTCGATACCGAACTCGACGTCGAAGGTCTGAAGAAAGTTATCGATGCCTATCTGCGCATCTACCGGAGCCATACCGGCAAAGCTTTCCCTTCCGATCCCATGCAGCAGCTGACGGCGGGTATCGACGCCGTCTTCGGATCCTGGAACAACCCCCGGGCCCGGAAGTACCGCGAACTCCACGATATCCGGGGTCTGCTGGGGACGGCGGTCAACGTCCAGACCATGGTTTTCGGTAATTCCGGCGAAAACTCCGCTACCGGCGTGGCCTTCACCCGGGATCCCTCCACCGGCGAGCACCGCTATTTTTACGGCGAGTACCTGATCAACGCCCAGGGCGAGGACGTTGTCGCCGGGATCAGAACGCCTCAGCAGATCACCCTCAAGGGGTCGCGGGAATGGGCGCGGTCCCAGAATATCCCGGAGAAGGAAAGGAAGACCGGGTTCCCCTCGCTGGAGGAAACGATGCCCGGGGTGTTCAAGGAGCTCGACGGCATCCGCGTCAAGTTGGAGAAGCATTACCGGGACATGCAGGACCTCGAATTCACGATCGAGGACGGAAAACTCTACATGCTCCAGACCCGCAGCGGGAAACGAACCGCGGCGGCGGCGGTGAAGATAGCCGTGGACATGGTCAAGGAGGGATTGATCGACGAGAAAACCGCGGTCGGTCGGGTCGAGCCGAAATCTCTCGATCAGCTCCTGCACCCCGTCTTCGTCAAGAGCGCCGAGGAGAAAGCGCGCAAACTCACCGTCGGCCTTCCGGCTTCTCCCGGAGCCGCCACCGGAATGGTGGTGTTCAACGCCGACGACGCCGAGGCTTGGGCGGCGGACGGCAAAGCGGTCATCCTCTGCCGGGTGGAGACCAGCCCCGAAGATATCGGGGGAATGAACGCCGCCCGGGGGATTCTCACCGCGAGAGGCGGAATGACTTCTCATGCCGCCGTCGTCGCCAGAGGGATGGGCAAATGCTGCGTGGCCGGCGCCGGTGAGATCTCCGTCGATTACGCGCGAAAAAACTTCTCCGTGGGGGGAGCCACGGTCAAGGAAGGGGAATGGATTTCCCTGAACGGGTCCACCGGCGCCGTCTACCTGGGCCAGGTGGAAACGGTCGACCCGCAGCTGACCGGGCCCTTCGGGCAGATCATGGAACTGGCGGACAAATACCGCCGGCTCGGGGTCAGGGCCAACGCCGATACGCCCCATGACGCCGCCGTGGCGGTGAAGTTCGGGGCGGGCGGGATCGGCCTTTGCCGGACCGAGCACATGTTCTTCGAAGGGGACCGAATTCTCAGTTTCAGAAAGCTGATCCTGGTGGCGGAAACGGTCAAGCGCCTCAAGGACGAATACGGCGCGGCCGATCTGCCCGGCCTGAAAAAGGCGGTGAAGAACGACCGTGAGGCTCTTGCCGCCATCGCTCGGTACCGGGAGGCGCTGCGGGAACTGCTGCCCCTGCAGAGGAAGGATTTCGAGGGAATTTTCCGGGCGCTCAAGGGACGTCCCTGCACCGTCCGTCTCCTCGACCCCCCTCTTCACGAGTTTCTTCCCCAGGACGAAGCGGGCCAGCGGGAGATGGCGAGGGTTATGGACGTGCAACCCTCCCGGATCCGCAAGCTGGTCGACAGCCTTCACGAGTTCAATCCCATGCTCGGCCACCGCGGTTGCCGTCTGGGGATCACCTACCCCGAAGTGACCGAAATGCAGGTACGGGCGATCTGCGAAGCGGCGGTCAAGGTCAAGGGGTCGAAACCGGAGATCATGGTGCCCCTGGTGGGTAATGTCCGTGAACTTGCCCTGCAGAAAGAGGTCATCGAAAAGATCATCGCCGAAGTGGAAAAGGCCAGGGGCAAGAAACTGTCGATCATGATCGGGACCATGATCGAGGTGCCCCGGGCCGCGGTTACCGCCGACGAAATCGCGGCCGAAGCCGAGTTCTTTTCTTTCGGGACCAACGACCTTACCCAGATGGGATGCGGTTTTTCCCGGGACGATGCCGGCAAGTTTCTGAACGAATACGTCAAACTGGGGATCTTCGATTACGATCCCTTCCAGGTTCTCGACAGCGACGGGGTGGGCCGATTGGTGGCCATCGCGGTGGACCTCGGCCGCGGTCGCCGGCCGGATCTGAAGCTCGGCATCTGCGGAGAGCACGGCGGCGATCCCGCTTCCATAGCTTTCTGCGAGCGGGTAGGCCTGGATTATGTTTCCTGCAGCCCCTACCGCGTCCCCATCGCGCGGTTGGCCGCCGCTCAGGCGGCTATCTCCGAGAAAAGGGGAGGGTGACCGCGCCGTACGCCGGGCTTCTATGAACGGTGACAACGGAAAAGGCGGATCCGTTTCCGAACGGGACCAGCGCCCTCAGGCCATCGGGATCTACCTGCGGGAAATCGGAGAGATTCCGCTTTTGAGCCGGGCCGACGAACTGAAGCTGGCTCGGCGCTGCCGCCGCGGAGACGCCGGGGCCCGGAATCTTCTGATCCGTTCCAACCTGCGCCTGGTTGTCAAGATCGCCCGTAAATACGAAAAACTGGGACTGCCTCTTCTCGATCTGATCCAGGAGGGCAACCGCGGGCTGATCCGGGGGGTGGAAAAATACGACCCCCGGCGCGGTACCAAGCTCAGCACCTACGTGGCTTGGTGGATCAAGCAGGCGATCATGCGCGCCATCGCCAATCAAGGCAAATTGATCCGGGTGCCGGTTTACATGATGGATAAGGTCAACGCTTTCCGCCGCCAGGTCGAGGCCTTGAGCCAGCGCCTGGGACGGCACCCGACCCGGGAAGAAATCGCGGAGGAACTGGGGTTGACCGGGGAAGAAATCGATTATCTCAATGAGGTCATCCGTATTCCCAGCTCGCTGGACGCGGCCATCGACGATGACGGAGGAGAACTTTCCGATCTGATCGAAAACCGGGAGGCGTCCAATCCGGCGGACGAACTCGCGCTTATTCTTCTGCGGGAAGACACGCTGGCCCTTCTCGATATTCTCGACGAGCGGGAACGGGAGATCATCACCGCCCGCTTCGGAATCGGGGACGAGGAGGTCCACACCTTGGAATCGATCGGCGTTCTTCACGGCATCAGCCGGGAACGGGTGAGGCAGATCATCAATTTCGCCTTGGAAAAGATGAGGAGATACATCGAAGAAAACGGGTTGGACCTGTCTCCCTGAACGGGCGGGCGCAAACGGCAAGGAGGAACAGATGAGCGTAGAACGGATCAAAGAAGCCGTCCGGGATATTCCCGATTTTCCCGAGCCGGGGATAATTTTCAAGGACATCACCCCCGTTCTGGCCGATCCCGTCCTTTTTCGGGAAACGGTGGATCTGATGGCCTCCCCCTACGGGTCGGCGCCCCCCGACCTGGTCGTCGGTATCGACGCCCGGGGCTTCATCTTCGGGGCGGCCATGGCCTATAAGCTGGGGGCGGGGTTCGTTCCCATCCGCAAGGAAGGGAAGCTTCCGTTCCGAACCCGCCGGGTCAGTTACGATCTCGAATACGGCACCGCCACGGTGGAAATTCATGAGGACGCCGTCCGCCCGGGAACGCGGGTTTTGATCGTGGACGATCTGTTGGCTACGGGGGGCACCCTGGATGCGGCGGTTGAGTTGGTGCGGGCCCACGGGGGAGAAATCGCCGGCATCGCGGTGCTGATCGAACTGGAATTTCTGAAAGGTCGGGCCAAGTTCCCCGGATTGGATGTGCGGGCCTTGATCCGGTACTGAAAGGTGAGTATTTTTCGGGCGTTCGATATCCGCGGCCGGGTTCCCGACGAGGTCGACCCGGAAGTCGCTTTCCGGGTGGGAAACGCATTGGCCGCGTACCTGGGGGGGGGCGGAATCGCGGTCGGTCGCGACGCCAGAAAAAGTTCGGCCGAACTGGCCGCCGCGCTCCACCGGGGGATACAGGAAGCGGGCGCCGATGTCATCGACATCGGCATGAGTTCCACTCCGGCCCTCTATTACGCCGTCGCTTCCGGCGGCTGTTCCGGGGGAGTGGAGGTGACGGGAGGGAGTTCCCCTTCCGACATCAACGGATTCAAGCTCTGCCGGGAAGGGGCGATCCCGCTCGTTCGGGAAACGGGCCTGGAGGAGATTCAGGAACGGGTCGAGACGGGGAAGCCGTCGGCCGCCTCCGAAAGAGGGAGCTTTCTGGGGCGAGACATCTCCGAGCGGTATCTCGGACATCTCCGGGGCTTCATCCAGTGCGCCCGGCCGGTGAGGATGGTGGTCGACGCCGGAAACGGGATGGGAGGCGTGTATTGGGGAGCGCTCTGCTCCGACCTCGATTGCGAGATCATCGGGCGCCGGCTTGAACCGGCTCCCGACCCCGTGGCCTGGGATCGGTTGTGCCGCAGCCTCGGCGAGGAGGTCAGGGGAGCGAAAGCGGACCTGGGGGTGGCGTTGAACGCCGACGGGGTTCGTGCCGTTTTCGTCGACGAGCGGGGCGAGATCGTCCCCGCCGATTACATCACCGCCCTGGTGGCCCGGGAAGCCCTGGAACGCTGGCCCGGTTCGGCGGTCGTCTACGACCTCCGGAGCAGCCGGGTGGTCAGGGAAACCGTCGAAAGCGAAGGGGGAATCCCGCTCGAGGCCCCGGCGGATGCGGAGCGCCTCAAGCGCCTGATGCGCGGCCGCGGGGCCGTTTTCGGCGGCGATCTCGACGGACGGTATTTCTTTCGGGAAAATTATTTTCTGGAGAGCGCGTTGATCGCCCTGATCAAGGTCCTCAACCTGGCCGGATCCCTGGAGGCCCCGATCTCAAAGTTGGTCGAGCCCTTGCGGAAGTACTCTTCCGCCGGTCGGGTTTCGATCGAAGTTGCGGACCCCGACGCCGTTCTGGAAGATCTGGGGGGCCGGTTCCCGGACGCGGAGGTTTATTTCCTCGACGGCGTCAGCGTGGTCCTGCCCGAATGGTGGGCCAATCTTCGCCCCGTCTCCGGCGCGAACCGGGTGGAAGTAACGCTTGAAGCTCGCTCCGAATCCTGGCGCGAACGGGGTTGGGACCGGATCCGGGAGGCGATGGCATGACGGTCTGGGACGGCGTCATCCTCGGAATCGTGCAGGGGATAACCGAATTCCTTCCGGTCTCCAGTTCCGGACACCTGGTCCTGGGCTGCGGTTTCCTGGGGTTGGGGTGCGGGAGCCTTAATTTCGACGTGGTGGTCCACATCGGAAGCTTGGCCGCGGTGCTTCTGGTCTACCGCCGGCTGCTCGGGCGTCTGCTGCTCTCCGCGTTCCGTGGTCGTATCCGCCTTCATCGGGGCCGGGTGCGTTTCGCCAACCCCGACACCCGTCTGCTTCTGCTTTTGCTTCTGGCCACGGTGCCGGCGGCCCTGGCGGGCGCGGCGTTCGGAGACACGGTAGAGACCGCGTTCGGGAGCCGGCGCTTGGTCGGGGGCATGCTTCTGATTACGGGTTCGGTTCTGTTCGCGACCCGGTACGCCGCCGCCGAGAACCGCCCCCTCAACTGGTGGCGGTCGCTGGCGATCGGTTTCGCCCAGGCTCTGGCCCTGCTCCCGGGAATATCGCGTTCGGGAAGCACGATTTCGGCCGGAATCTTTACCGGCGTCAAGCGTGAGGACGCCGCCGATTTCTCCTTCCTTCTCTCCGTCCCCGTCATTCTCGGAGCGGGTTTGTTCAAGCTCAAGGATTATTCGCCTGCCGAACCGGGGGAGGCCGGCCTCCCGGTGCTTCTGGCCGGTGCGCTGGCCGCGGGAGTTTCCGGATATATCGCCATCCGTTTCCTCCTCCGCGTGATCAGGCGGGGCCGGCTGCATTGGTTCGCCTGGTACTGCTGGGGAGTGGGTCTGCTGGTGATCGCCCTGCCGGGGTAGGGCGGTTCCCGGAGCTTGCCGTTTCCTTACACGGTTGCTATACTCCCGGGTTCCCGGCGGGGTCCGGGAGTTCGAACCGCAAAGAGGAGAAAAGGGTGGACGTCGAACTTCTTTCCGGCAACGCCGCCTTCGCCCGGGGGGCTTGGGAGGCCGGCGTGACGGTGGCGACCGCGTACCCGGGGACCCCTTCCACGGAGATCCTCGAGCACGCGGCCGAGTACAAGAGGGATATCTACTGCGAGTGGTCGCCCAATGAAAAGGTGGCGTTCGAAGTAGCCGCCGCCGCTTCGCTGGCCGGCGCCCGGGCGCTGACGGCCATGAAACATGTGGGCCTCAACGTCGCGGCCGATCCCCTGATGACCATGAGCTATGTAGGCGCGGTCGGTGGTTTCGTCGTCTGCGTGGCCGACGATCCCGGAATGTACTCTTCCCAGAACGGCCAGGATACCCGCCACTACGCCCGCTTCGCCAAAATTCCCATGCTGGAGCCCTCGGACAGCGCCGAAGCCAGGGATTACGTCGCGACCGCCCTGGATCTTTCGGAGGAGTTCTCCACGCCCGTGCTGTTGCGCTCGACCACGTGTCTCAGCCATTCCCGCACTCCGGTCGAACCCGGCCCTCGCCGGGAGCCTTCGCGGAGAATCGGTTTCGTCAAGGACCCGCCCCGTTTCGTTCCCGTTCCCGCCTGGGCCCGGAACATGAGGGTCGAAGTCGAGGCCCGGTTCGAGGAGTTGGCCAGGGCGGCGCAGGCCTCCCCCCTCAACCGGATCGAAACCCGGGACACCTCCCTGGGCATCATCACCGGTTCGGTTCCCTACCAGTTCGTGCGCGAGGTCTGGCCCGAAGCATCGGTGCTCAAGCTCGGTTTTCCCTATCCTTTTCCGGATGAACTTATCCGCGGATTCGCTTCCCGGGTGGATCGGATTCTGGTCGTCGAGGAACTGGATCCGTTTCTGGAGGAACATGTGCGTTCCCTGGGAATCCCCTGTCGGGGAAAGGACGTGGTTCCGGTATTCGGCGAACTCAACCCCACCGTACTTCGGGAGTCGCGCCGCCGTTTGGAAAAGAGGCCGGTCCCGCCGTCGGCGCCCCGCAACCCCCAGTTCGAACTTCCCGGGCGTCCCCCCGTTCTCTGCGCCGGATGCTCGCACCGGGGCATTTTCGCCGCCCTGGGGAAGCTCGACGTCGTGGTTACCGGGGACATCGGGTGTTACGCCCTGGGCGCTTTGCCGCCCCTCGACCGGATGGACACCATCCTCTGCATGGGAGCGGGGGTTTCCATGGCCCACGGCCTGGACAAGGCCGGAGAGCCCCGCAAGGTGGTAGGGATCGTCGGGGATTCCACGTTCTTTCATTCCGGCATTACCGGTCTTCTGGATATCGCCTATAACCGGGGCGCGGCCACCATCATCGTTCTCGACAACCGGACCACGGCCATGACCGGCCACCAGGAGAACCCCGGGACCGGCAGAACCCTGATGGGGGAGGAGACGCCCCCGGCCTCGATCGCCGGCATCGGCAAAGCCTGCGGGATCGAGCGGGTGTTCGAAGTGGATCCCTACCGTCTGGAGGAGACCGTCCGGGTATTGGAGAGGGAAATAGCCTCTCCCGAGCCTTCGCTTATCGTCTCCCGCGGTCCCTGCGTCCTCCGGGAGCGCGTTCCCCTGGGGCCGGTGCTCAAGATATCGGAGCACCTGTGCCGGGAGTGCAAGCGCTGCCTGAAACTGGGCTGTCCGGCGATCGAATACACCGGGGGCCCTCCCGAGATCAACCGCCACCTCTGCAACGGCTGCGGTCTCTGCCCCCAGGTCTGCCCGTTCGGAGCCATCGGCCCGGAGGAGAACCCGGCATGAACGGGGAAGAAACGGTCAGCGTGGTCTTGGTCGGGGTAGGCGGGCAGGGAATATTGCTGGCCAGCGAGATCGCGGCCCGGGCGGCCTTGAACGCGGGGTTCCTGGTCAAGACCAACGAAGTTCACGGGATGGCCCAGCGGGGAGGATCGGTCATAGCCCAGGTCCGTTACGGCCGGGAGGTCTTCAGCCCCCTGATCGAGGAAGGAACGGCCCGGGTACTCGGATCCCTGGAGCGGATCGAAGGGTTGCGCTACCGCCGCTATCTCTCTCCGGACGGGTTGGCCGTCGTCAACAGCAGGGCGATGGTTCCGGTCACGGTTTCGATGGGGGCCGGCGTCTATCCGCCCGAAGCCGAAGCCCTCAACCGGATGAGTTTTCCCCGCTTGATCTACTTCGACGCCTCCGCGATAGCCGAGGAATTGGGGAACATCAGGACCGCCAACGTCGTTCTTCTGGGAGCGCTCTCCACCGGTTTGGATCTTCCCTCCGCCGTCTGGCTGGATGCCGTCGACGCCGTGGTCAAACCCCGCCACCGCGAGATCAACCGCCGGGCCTTCACCGCGGGCAGAAGCCTCGCGGAATGAACCCGCCGGCGCCGCCGCGGGTTCTCGTGACCGGTTCCGCCGGTTTTTTGGGATGGCACCTTGCCCGACTCCTGGCCGCCCGCGGGGGGGAGGTGCTGGGCACCGTCTATCGCCGCCGCCCGGCCGAGGCGCCGTTCCCCGTCAGGCTTCTCGACATCCGGGCCCGCCAAGCCGTCGCCTCCGTGATCGGGGATTTCCGGCCCCGGTTCGTGGTTCACGCCGCCGCGGTGATATCTCCGGCGGTCTGCAGCGCCGATCCCGTCCTGGCCCGCGCGGTCAACGCCGAGGGCACTGAGTTCGTGGCCACGGCCGCCCGCGCCGCGGGGGCCGTTACGATTTTCACTTCCACCGATAGGGTCTTCGACGGCGAGCGCGGCCGTTACCGGGAGGAGGACGTTCCCCGGCCCCTCGGACCCTACGGGAAAAGCAAGCTCGACGGCGAGGAGGCGGTCAGGGCGGCCGATCCCGGCAACATCGTGGTGCGTCTTCCCCTCATGTACGGGATGCCCAGCCCCTGTCACGCGCCTTTCACGGGGTGGATGCTGGAGTCTTTCCGCGGGGGGGGGACGATGGATCTTTTTCTCGACCAGTACCGGACCCCGGCGCTGGTCGACGACGTCGCCGAGGCCGTCGCCCGCATCGTCGAACGGCCCCCGTCCGGCGGCATTTACCATCTGGGAGGACCGGAGCGGGTCAACCGGGCCGAGTTCGGTTACGCCATGGCCGATATCTGCGGCTTGGACCCCGGGAAGATCCGGCCCTGCCTGATGTCGGAAAAGCCGGGCATTCCCCCCACTCCCCGCGACGCCTCCCTGGACAGCTCGCGCGCCGCGGGTTTTCTCGGGTTCCGGTTCCGGGGTATCCGGGACGGCTTGACGGTTCTGGCCGCCGCCGGCGTTGGGGCTTCCGCCCCGGTCAATTGAACGGTTGTAGCCCCCCCGGCCCTGGCATAAACTTACCAACCATGAGGGGTCGGAAACCGGAAAAGACGTTGTTGTTTCTCGTCGTCCTCCTGGCCGTCTCCTACTGCGTTCATTTTCTGGGAGAAGAATCCTGGAACGCCACCAGCAGATTTCTGCTGGTCTACTCCCTGGGCGAACAAGGATCGTTTCGGATCGATTCCCACCACCAGGCCACCGGCGATAAAATATATTTCGGGGGGCATTATTACACGGACAAGGCCCCCGGCCTCTCCGCCGCCGCCGTCGCTCCGTTTCTGCTCTTCAAAGCCGCCGGCGTCGCCGCGGAAAAGGGGATGCGGTACCTTCTCACCCTGTCGACGGTAGGCGTTCCTTCCGCCCTGGGCGCAATCGTCTTCTACAGCTTGTTGGGTCTGTTGGGCTGGGCCCGGGGACGGTTCCGGGTTCTGCTCACGGCCGGGTGGTCTCTGGGGACGCTGGCGTGGCCGTTCTCCACCGTTTTTTACGGGCATCAACCCGCCGCGGTCCTGCTGCTGAGCTCCTTTTTCCTGCTGGTCCGGAACCGTCGCCGGGACTCATGGTTCGACGCGCCGGCGGCGGGGCTGCTGGGCGGTGCCGCGGTTCTCTGCGAATATCCGGCGGCTCTTCCCGTCCTTATCCTCTCCGCCTACTCACTGGCCGGCCGCCGCCCCTGGCGGGGGTTGGCGGGTTGGCTCTGCGGGTTGGCGTTGCCCCTGGCGGCGCTGGGCTGGTACAACCACCACTGTTTCGGTTCGGCATGGGTCAACGGCTACAGCTACCACGTCACCTACGACCATTCGGCCGGGTTGTGGGGGGTGGGGATTCCGGACCTGAAAGCGCTGTGGGGCATTACCTTCAGCTCCTACCGGGGCGTTTTCTTTCAGAACCCGTTTCTGGTGTTTCTGTTCCCCGGGGCCTGGTTTCTGCTGCGCGACCCGGCCTCCCGCCTGGAGGCCGGGTTCTGCGTTCTCCTCTGCCTGGCGCAGGTCGCTTTCAACGCGGGTTTCGCTTACTGGGACGGAGTGGGAAGCGCGGGAGCCCGCCACCTGGTGGCCGTGCTCCCCTTCGCGGCGCTCCTGGTGGCGGGAACGCGCCCTTCCTGGCGCCCGGCGGCTGCCCTGCTGATCGTGGTCTCCATCGTCTTCATGGCGGCCATGACCGTGACCGAGCCCCGGGCGGAATGGAAAGTCTCCAACCCTCTTTTCTATTTCAACTTCTATCTGCTCGGCCGGGGTCTGATCTCCGACAACGCCGGGACCTGGATCGGGCTGCCCCCGTTCCTCTCGCTGCTTCCCCTTGTGGCCGGGATCGGGGTGGGGCTGGGATTCCTGCTGTGGCGCCGGGGCGCGTTGCGGCCGACCCGCCTTCAGCTCCGCAACCTGACGGGAACCGCGGTAGCTCTTATCGTCTGGCTGGCGACGGCGGGCTGGGCCCCGGCCTCGCGCCGCTCCTGCGACATGGCCGAAAGTTATTTCCGCTACTGGCGGACCCGGGGGAACGTTCCCTGGACCGGGGTTTGGAACAAATTCGTCGCCGCCAGCGAGCTCGACCCCTGGTACGCCCCCCCCCTGGCGAGGCTGGCCGAGATCGCCGAGGCCCACGGCGATTTCGAGACGGCTCTGGAATGCCGGTCCCGGGTCCTGGAGCTGCGCGGCGACGAGGAAGCGACCGCGGCTCTGGCCGATCTTTACCTGAAGATGGGGCGGCCCGATGCCGCCGGTGGGCTGCTGGAGGAGCTGGTAGAGAACAATCCCGCTTCCGGTTCGGCGCTGCGCCAGCTGGCCTGGGTCCGCCTGGAGACGGGCAGAAGACAGGAAGCGTTGGAACTTCTGAACCGGGCGCTGCTCCTTCGTCCCGGCGACCAGCTGCTTCGCGAAGGGATCGAGAACCTCGAGCGCTCCGCGCCGGCCCCGGGGGCGACGGCACCGCCGCTAGAGGGGCCGCTTGACCAGCATGATCCCCAGGCGTTCTGAGGCGTCTTCGGCCAGATCGGCGATCTCACCGATCGCCATGATCAATTCGCGCAGGTGAAGCTTGCGGGCCAGGTCCAGGTCGGACTTGAAGATCTTTTTGATCGTGTCCCATTCGATGCGGTCGCCTTCGCCTTCGAAGACCAGAACTTCCTGAATGGTCGCCTTGAGCGCCTCCACGTCCCCGTTGACCGCTTCCATGGCTTTTCGGAACGAACCCACCGCCAGCCTCCCTTTCTCCAGGAGCGCGAGGATATCTTCGTTGAGAAAATCCGGGATGACGAGCCGGGTGAGGACCACCAGGTTGGCCACCTGCTCGCATTGATTGGCGATCCGGTCTATGAATTCGGCCAGGAGAATATAATCCCCCCGGTTGATGGGAAGAAAAGCCCCTTCATAGAGAAGGCATTCGATCTCCTGTTTGACGATATCCGCTTCGTTTTCGCTCTGATGGACTTTGAGCGATTCGGCCTTGAACTCCTTGTCGCATTTCAGATACTCGGCCACCAGGTCATGGAGGTGGTTGAGCGCCTCCATCACCTTGTCGCAATGCTTGAGAAAGAGTTCCTCGGCTTCTTTTTCCTTGCGGTTGAAAAAACTCAAAATCGTTCCTCCTGGTCGATGCCGTCCCGGTCGTTTAACTCGATACGCTAGCATAACCGTCCCCGGGAAGGCAATACTCCTGTTGGCCGCGGCCGCGGGGAACCGGCCCCAAGAATTGCTTGCCTGGCTCGGCGGGACTGGTGTATATAACCACGGCTATCCGATCTTTCGCATATGCTTGCGCCCGTAGCTCAGTTGGATAGAGCAACGGACTTCTAATCCGTAGGTCGCAGGTTCGAATCCTGCCGGGCGTGCGGCGGCCCCGGCGGGGCCGGCGTCATGGTGGGCGTAGCTCAGCTGGTTAGAGCACCTGGTTGTGGCCCAGGTGGTCGGGGGTTCGAATCCCCTCGCTCACCCTTCATGGGGATTTTTCCCTTGCATTGATCGGACTCGCCACTATACTGGCGCCCGAAAAACGCCTCCGTAGCTCAACTGGCAGAGCAGCGGACTCTTAATCCGTTTGTTGAAGGTTCGAGTCCTTCCGGAGGTAGGCCTGAGGCCCCTTCGTCTAGTGGCCTAGGATGCCAGATTCTCAGTCTGGAGACAGGGGTTCGATTCCCCTAGGGGCTAGAGGCTCCGGGCCGGTGGGCCCGGGGCCTTTTTCCGTTTCCGCGCCGGTCGGGGCGCTCCGGTCGAAATCCGCGGAGCCGGCCGGATGCGTCAGGAGGTAGGTCCGGCCCCGTTCGGGAACGAGCGCGGGAACCCCCAGGCGCTCCCGGATCAGCCGGGCCAGGTTGGCGGAGGAACCGGGCTGTCCATGGACGACGAAGACCGCCCCCGGCCGTTCCCCGGCGCCCATCCAGGCCAGGATCTGTTCGTAATCCGGGTGCCCGGAGAAGCTCCCCAGATAGTATGACCGTGCCCGTACCGGCACCTTCTGCCCGGCGATCTCGACCGTGGTGCGGCCGTCCAGGAGCTGTCTCCCCACCGTTCCCTCGGGCTGGTAACCGACCAGAAGGATCGAATTGCGGGAGTCGGGCAGTTCGCGGACGAGGTGGTGGGTGATGTTCCCTACCGAGGCCATGCCGCTGGGGGCGATGACCACGGCCGGACCCCGCAGCTTCGGCCCGGGCTTGCGCTCCTTCAGCCCCGGGAAGGAGAGGGGCCAGTCGCGGGCGGCGATCAGGGCCGCGGATTCGTCGTCGTAGAGGGAGGAATAGCGTCGGTAGACGGCGGAGACGCGGTTGGCGTAATCGCTGTCCACATAGACGTCGAACCTGGCGTCGAAATTGTCGCCCTCGATGAGCTCGTTGAGGAAATAGATGATCTTCTGCGTTCGGCTGAGAATGTAGGAGGGGATGAGGACGATCCCGCCGCGGCTGACGGTTTCGTTGATCACGTTTCGGAAGGTATCGATCTCGGAGGCGAAGTTCCCGTGCCGCCGGTCTCCGTAGGTGGATTCGGTGACCAGGTAATCGACGCGGGGAAGAGGCGAAGTGGGTCGGAGCAGGGGGGAATCGGGGTTTCCGAGGTCGCCGGTGAAGAGGAGGGAGAAATCGCGTCCGCGGTAGCGCCAGCGCAATTCGACCATGGCCGAGCCCAGGATATGGCCCGCTTCCAGGAAGGTGAAGACGGTCCCCCCTCCGGTGATGCCGGCGGTCCCCTCGGAACAGGTCCGGATCCGGGCCAGGGCCTTTTCGGCGTCGGACTCGTCGTAAAGACCTTCTCCCATGGAATTAAGCCAGGCATAGAGCTTGAGCATGACCTTGGAGAGTTCGGCGGTGGCGGGGGTGCAATAGACCGGGCCGTCGAACCCCCGCTTGACCAGGTAGGGAAGTTTCCCGATATGATCGGAGTGAGCGTGGGTGATGAAGACGGCGTCGATCTCGGAGGGGGAAAACGGCATCTCTCGGTTGAGCGCGGCGGCGTCTTCCGCGGTCATCCCCTCTTCCTCCTGAAAGTTGCCGCAGTCGAGCAGGACCTTTTCGTTGCCGGTATCCAGGAGGTGGCAGCTTCCGAAGATGGTGCCCGCCGCCCCGAAGAAGGTGATTGTCGGGGCGCTGGAATCCCGGCCGAGTACCGGGCGGGAAAAAAACAAAAGAAAAGCGGCAATACCGAGGGCCGGCCGTCTCATGCCAGGAGACTAACAGGGCGGCCGGAGGCGGTCAAGCGGAGCCCGGGCATGCCGGCGGCGGGAATTTGTTTCGATCCGCCGCTTGGGGCGCATATAATGCCGGTTGAACCAGAGGAGGGAACGATGTCCCTGGAAACGCTCAGGGAAAGCGCGTTTATGGATATCCTCGAGTCCGTGCTCGGCCGGGGCGCTTCCGATCCGATGGTCTGCTGGGACCGGGAGCTGGACGGTTTTCTGCGCTCGCGGCTCGGAGAAAGCGTTCCGGTGTTGCGCCCGGCGCAAGCCGCTCCCGGTTCGGTTTCGTTTCTGGTCGGCTGGGATTGCTTGGATAAGGATCTGCCCGGCCAGGTTCACGAGCTTCTGATTGAAGGCGGCGAAGCGGAGTTGTACGGGTTTCTTCCGGTTCCTGGCCCCGAAGCCGTTTCCGCCTGGGAACGCAGGGCGCGGGAGAGGGGAGAGGACGGGTTCCTTCCCCTCCCTCTGCCCGGTGGAAAAACCCTCTCCCGGGTGATCGGGCTCCTCACCGGTTCCCCCTTCGAGCGTTACGTCGTCCGCCGGCAGGGTCTCTGTTATCGGGCCATACTCACTCGGGAGCCCGGGAATGAGGGGTAGCGGGTTGTACTGTTTCCTTCTCTGCTCCTGCCTGGTTTCCCCGGGTTACGCCGGCGACGCCGCCGACCGCGCCCGTCCTTCCGGGCGGGAGTTGGACGTCGACCGGGTGATCGTGAAAATGGAGGACGTGCGCTCCTCGCTGGTTTCCCTGGCGACCGAGGTGGTCAAGACGGTGCCGTCGGATCCGGGCCGTCCCGCGGAGACATTTCGGCTCTTCTTCCGGTCCCCCGACCGTCTCCGGGTCGAAGTGGGGGGAGCCCGGCCGAGAAAAGCCGTGATCAACGGCGACCGCCTCTGGGTTTTTCATCCCGATCTTGAGATCGTGGAACAGACGGCTCTTCCCGACGAACGCGCCCGCCGACGGGCCCTGTACGAACTGAGCTGGGGTCTGACGGGGCCGGTGCAGTCGCTGGTGCGGGGAATGAACCGGGAGTTGAAGGAGGATGCCGACGGCAGCCTGACGGTACGGCTCACCCCGGATTCCGACGAAGTGAGCCTGGACTGGATCGAAGCCCGGGTCGATCCCGCCACGTGGCTGGTGCGGGAGATGCGGATCAAGCAGCCCGGCCTCCCCCTCGTGCGCCTGGAAGTGGCTGACTGGGACCGGGAGACCGACCTTTCCGAAAGCGTCTTCGCCCTCGAGGTCCCCGCCGGTTGGGACGTCTTCGAGGAACTCGAACCAGGGCCCAACCCCGGATTGTAGATCTCATGAGCGCGATCGAAGCTGTCGGTTCCGGGATCCTGAGGATGTTGGAGGGGTTGGGGCAGACCCTCTTTATGCTCGGTCGCGGGCTGGGCTGGAGCCGTCAGGCGTGGCGGTATCGAGCCTTGATCGTGGAGCAGATGCTGTTCTGCGGGGTGGAAAGCCTGCCGGTGGTGGCGGTGGTCGCTTTTTTCGCGGGGATGATCACCTCTCTTCAGACCGGCACCGCCCTGGCCGATTTTCAACTGGAGGAGAGCATCGGCACCATCGTGGCGGTCTCGGTCTGCCGGGAAATGGGGCCGGTCTTCGCCGCGATCATCGTGGCGGCCAGGGTGGGATCGGCCCTGGCCGCCCAACTGGGAACGATGAAGGTCTCCGAGGAGATCGACGCCCTGGAGGCGATGTCGATCGACCCCGTGAAATATCTGGTGATGCCCCGCCTGGTGGGGTTGATCCTGATGATGCCGATCCTGGCTATGTTCTCGGACGTCATCGGCATTTCCGGGGGCGCCATCGTGGGCCGGCTTCAGATCGGAGTTCCTTATTCCACCTTTTTCGACCGGGCGGTCAAAAGCCTGGTCATGAAGGACATTTTGGTGGGGATACTGAAAACCACGGTTTTCGGGATCATCATCGGGTCGGTGGCCTGCCAGCAGGGGCTCACCACCCAGGCCGGCGCCCTGGGCGTGGGCCGTTCCACGACCCGGACGGTGGTCGTGTCCCTGATGTTCGTGCTCATGTTCAACTATTTCATCAGCGCGCTCTTCTACTGATGGCGGCGCGGCGGAGACGCACATGATCGTTCTTGACGACGTCTACAAGCGCTTCGGAGAGAATATGGTTCTCGACGGGGTCAGTCTCCGGGTCGGAGAAGGCGAACTGCTGGTGATCATCGGGGGCAGCGGTCAGGGCAAGTCGGTGATTCTCAAGCATATTCTCGGGTTCATGAAACCCGACCGGGGCCGCGTCATCGTCGACGGGGTCGACGTCTCCGCGGCCGGCAAGAGGGAACTCTACGAGGTCCGCAAAAACTACGGGGTTCTGTTTCAGTCGGCCGCGCTGCTGTATTCGCTCAGCATCGGCGAGAACCTGGCGCTTCCTCTGCGGGAGCACACCTCTCTTTCTCCGGCCGAGATCGCCGCCGTGATCGCGGAGCGTTTGAGCTGGGTGGATCTGGAAGGGGTGGAGGGGAAAATGCCTCCCGAGCTGAGCGGCGGGATGTTGAAACGGGCCGGCCTGGCCCGGGCCATCGTCCGCAACCCCGGGATCATTCTTTTCGACGAGCCGACCACGGGGCTCGACCCCGTGCTTTCGGCCAAAATCGGGGCGTTGATCAAATCGCTGCGCGGCCGGTTGCGCTTCAGCGGCGTGGCCGTCACCCACGATATGAACCTCGCGTATATGATTGGCGACCGAATCGCCATGCTCTATAATGGCAAAATTATCGAAATCGGCACCCCGGATGAGATCCGGGCCTCCACCAAACCGAGAGTGCAGGAGTTCATTCACGGGATGCCTTCCCTGATCGGTTGAGCTATGGGATTGTCGGCGGAAAAAAAGGTCGGGTTCGTCTTTTTCCTGGGCCTGTGCATCCTGGGGGTTTTCACGGTTCTGCTTACGGACGTCAATCTCTTCCGGAAGTATTACACCTTCGATGTCGTTTTCGACTCGGTGGGAGGGCTGGAACTGGGGGATTCGATCACCCTGGGGGGAATGGAGGTAGGGGAGGTAAAGAATATGAAGCTCGACAACGGCCGGATCCTGGTCACCCTGGCCGTCCGCACCGAGAACCGCATCCCCTACGGTTCCGAATTTCGGGTGGCGGACGTAGGCATGCTGGGAGGCAAGGTGGTCAGCGTCACCTGGCGGCAGGATGGGGGCGAATTCATCCCGTCCGGGGCCCGGATCGAAGGGCTCCCCAGCCAGGGGCTTTCCGACGCCCTGGCCAGTCTGGGGGAAGCCGGAGACAAGGTGGACGAAATTCTCGTCAGCGTGCGCAGTGTGGCCGAAAAAATCGACCAGGGCCAGGGCACGGTGGGGAAGTTGATCAACGAAGACGACGTCTATCAGGATGCCAAGGCCACCATAGCCGAACTCAGGGCCATCGTCGAAGAAAACCGCCGGAAGATCGCGGACCTGCTGGCCGACCTCAAGGAATCGGCTCCCCGCCTCAAGCAGACCCTGGCCAATGTCGAGGAGATAACCGCCAAGATCAACCAGGGGGAAGGGACGATCGGCAAGCTGATCAACGAGCCCGATATGTACGACGAGGCTCAAACCACCCTGGTTTCCGTGCGCGACGCCACCACCAAGCTCTCCAACTTCATGGCCAAGGCCGAGATGCTCAAGGTTTATCTGGGCGCCGAGGCCAACTACAACGTCTCCACCCAGCAACTCCTGACCAAGGCGTTTATCCAGGTGGAGCCCAACTCCAGCAAGATGTACCGGATCGCGGTGACGATGCTGAGCGGACCGGGGACCGAAGCCGACGTCAAGGACGACGTCGATTATCAGTTCGACGCCCAGATCGGCTTCAGGTTTTTCGACGATGTCCTCACCCTCCGCGGAGGGCTGCTGGAAGGCCGGGTCGGCGGTGGGATCGATGTCCGCCTCTACCAGCGGGATATCGTCGCCACCCTCGAAGCCCGCGATGTCTGGACCCACGAGAAGGACGAGCATATCGAGCCGTTTCTGATGCGCGGCTACGTCACCGCCTTTTTTCTCTGGGGGTTTTATGTCCGCGCCGGGGTTGACAACATCCTCGACGAACCCGCGCTTTACTGCGGCGGCGGACTCTTCATCGAGGAGCAGGACATCATCACCTTCTTCGGACTGCTCACCGCCACCCAATAGGAGGGCCCATGAAATACCGGATCGACAGGGAAGCCTACCGTTTCGACGCCGTTCTGGGGGGTCTGGCCCTGGTCTTCGCCGTCCTGGCGCTGGTTCTCTGTTCCTGGCTGTGGGTCTTTACCGGTGTTTTTCTGGCGCTCCTGCTCGGAGTGACGGCGTTTCTGCGCGAGTCGAACCGGGATGTCGCCTTCACCTCCGGCGAAATCGTCTCCCCGGCGACGGGCAAGGTCATCGTGGTCAGGGAGGAGGAGGAGACGGAGTTCGTCGGGGGATCGGCTAAGATGGTCAGCATCTTCATGTCCGTCACCGACGAGCACATCAACTACGCTCCCGTCTCCGGGAAAGTCGGATTTCTCCGGCACCGCCGCGGCGGTTTCCACCGGGCGTACCTGGAAGACGCCTTCGAACTCAACGAAGCCCAGTTGATCGGAATCGAGGCGGAGGGGGCGAAGGTCCTGGTCAAGCAGGTGGCCGGAATCATCGCCCGGAGGATAGTCTGCCGCTGCCGTCCCGGGCAGGTCGTGGAGGCGGGTGAAAAGATCGGGCTGATCCGGTTCGGCTCCCGCGTGGACCTGTATCTCCCCCCCCGTTCGATGCTCACGGTCGAGCCGGGGAGCAAGGTCGCGGGGGGGATCACCGTCATCGGACGCCTGCCTTGAAAACGGTGTACATCATCCCCAACCTCTTCACCAGCGCCAACATCTTCTGCGGTTCGGTCGCTCTCTGTCGGGTGGTTTCGGGGAAGCGGGCGGAGGACCTCTACCTGGCGGGCTGGCTGATCTTCCTGGCCATGATCCTCGATCTCTTCGACGGGCTGGTGGCCCGTCTCTGCCGGGCCACCAGCGCTTTCGGGGTCCAGTTCGATTCTCTGGCCGATTTCATCTCCTTCGGGGTCGCTCCCTCCTTCCTGGCGTACCGGATCACCCTCGACACGCTGGGCCCCCATGGGCGGTTGGGAATCGGCCTGGCGTTTCTTTATACGGTCTTTGTCGCCATCCGCCTGGCCCGCTTCAACACTCAAACCAGCGAGGACGAAAAAGACGATTTTTCGGGGATGCCCTGTCCGATAGCCGCGGCGCTCCTGGTTTCGGCCACCATGAGCATTCAGAAATTGGGGTGGCTGCAGGCCGGCAAGGTCATCCTCCCCGTCCTGGAAGGGTTTCTCTGCTTCATGATGGTGAGCCGGATCGCTTTTCCGGCGTTGGGGAGCCTCCAGCTCAACCGCCGCAAGCCGGTTTTTTACCTGACCGCGGTGGCGGTGGGAATTTTTCTCCTGCTGGTTCTGGGGTGGATCGGAATCTTTCTCGGGTTTCTGGGTTACGTGGTCTACAACTTTGCATACGGTTTCGAAGGCAAGGGGGGGGCGGGTCCGGCAAAGGCGGGGGAGGGCGGGTGAACAAGGCGGTTACGATCCTGGCCGGGACCGCGGTTGCCGCCGCGGTCCTGATCTGGGTGCTGGCATTCTCCTCCGGGAACCTGGAAGAGAGAAGGCGGGAAGGTCTTTCCCTCTTCGCCGCCGGCCGTTACGCGGCGGCGGCCGAACTTTTGGAAACCTGCCGACCCGATGCCTCGGTGCCCGTGGCCGAAGCGCTGGCCCTCTCCTGGGAAAAACTCGGAATCGAACCCGCCCGTCGGCTTGACATCTGGAGAAAACTGGCGGCGGATTCCCCGGCGGAAATCCGCGGCGAGGCGCTTGTACGCTTGGGGGCGGCGGCCCGGGAAGCCGGCGACGCAGACGAAGCGGAAAGGCACTTCGCCGAGGCCGTCTCCGCCGCCCCCGGATCTCCCGCCGCCGCCGCCGCCGCTCTGGCACTGGCCGAGCTGGCCGCCGCCGCCGGAGAAAACGCGATCGAGGCATACCGCTCGGTCATGGATTCCTTTCCGGGGACGCCTCAGGCCGCGGCCGCCGCCGAGAGCGTGGGGGCCCTCGACCTCGAGGCGCTTCTGCGGGGGAAAGGAGCCGAAGAATACCGCGTCCGCCCCGGCGATTCCCTGGCCGGGCTCGCCGCCGTCTTTAAAACCACGCCGGAGCTGCTCCGGCGCGTCAATCGGCTGAACGGCGACATGATCCGGGAGGGCCAGATCCTGCGGATTCCGCCGGGAACTTTTTCCGTGGTCGCCAGCAAGTCCGAAAACCGCCTGACCCTCCTCCGCGACGGAGATTTTTTCATGAGTTTCCCGGTGGGCACCGGCCGCGACAGCAGCAGCCCCGTCGGAGAATTCGAGATCGTCACCAAACTCGTCGATCCGGTCTGGTACAGCCGGGACGGGGAGATCCCGCCGGGCGACCCCCGCAATATTCTGGGTTCGCGCTGGTTGGGATTCGGCGAACCGTATGCGACTTTCGGGATTCACGGGACCACGCAGCCCGAGACGATAGGCACGCAAAGCAGTTCCGGGTGCATCCGGATGCTCAACGCCGACGTCGAGCTGCTCTTCGACCTGCTTCCCCGGGGAACGCGCGTGACCATCGTGGAATAAGGGGAGGAAGACGTGAAGGAAATTCAACTGAGGAAGGCCCTCCCCCCGGACGCCCAGGGGATCCGGGACCTGGTCAAATTCTACGCCGAAAAAGGCTGGATGCTGCCCCGCCCGCTCTCGGCCCTGTACGACACCATCAGAAATTTCTGGGTGTTGGAGCGCGGGGGGGAAATAGTCGGCTGCGCCGCGCTCAATATCTGCTGGGAAGATATGGCCGAAATCAGGTCGCTGGCCGTCGCCGACGAGTTCCGGGGAACGGGGTGGGGGAGGGTCCTGGTGAATAAATGCCTGGAGGAAGCGGAGGCATACAAGATCGCGCGCGTCTTCACCCTGACGTATGTCCCCGAATTTTTCCGGAAGCTGGGTTTCGAGGAGATCCCCAAGGAAGCGCTCCCGCACAAGATATGGAGGGATTGCCTCGACTGCCCCCATTTCCCCGACTGCAAGGAGGTCGCGCTCCAGCGCACGCTGGGATGAGCACCGGTCTTTTCTCATTCCCATCTTGCTTCTCCCCCCGCTTCAGGATATAATAATAAACTTTGGCCCCCCGGCTCCGGCGGGTGAAAGCATCCCGGTCCGGGGGATACGGAAGGGAGCGAGCGGAGAAGCGATAACGATGTGGGCGACAGTTCTCAGCACCGGGAAAATATTCGGGGGGCTCTTCCTCGGCTGGGGCATAGGCGCCAACGACTCCGCCAACGTCTTCGGGACCGCGGTCGCCACCAACTCGGTCCGGTTTCGGACCGCGGTGATCCTGATCGCGATCTTCGTCGTCTTCGGATCGATCCTGGAGGGGCCGAAGCTCTTCGACGAGATGAAGTTCTCCAAGCAATGCACCGACACCCTCGCCTTGATCGCCACCATGGCCGCGGCCCTGACCGTAACCTTCATCACCTATCTTTCCATCCCCACCTCCACTTCCCAGGCCGCGGTCGGCGCCTTCATGGGAATCGCCGTCGCCGGCGCCGGTGTCGGATCGGTGGACTGGGGTAAGTTCATGACGATGCTGATCTGCTGGATCGTCAACCCCATCGTTTCGGTTTTTCTCTGCATGGCTTTGCTTAAAATTTTCGGCCGGCTGCTCAACGTCTCCGTCAAGAGCCCCCGTGTGCGCGATCGGCTTATCCGCGGCGGTCTCATCGTCTTCGGGTGCTACGGGGCCTACGCTCTCGGGGCCAACAACGTCGTGGTCACCACGGCCCCCTACTACCATGCCGGGATGTTCGGCGCGGTCGGTTCCCCGGGCGCGGCCCGCCTGGCCGCGACCGTCGGGGGGATCAGCATCGCGGTCGGCGCGCTGACCTACAGCCGGAGGGTGATGCTGACCATCGGCAAGAAAATCACGCCGCTTTCTCCTTTTTCGGCTCTGATGGTGGTCCTGACCCACTCCCTGGCTCTCCATATCTTCACCCAGATGAAAGTTCCGGTGTCCTCCTCCCAGGCGGTGGTGGGGGCGGTGATCGGAGTCGGGCTCTACCACGGCGCCAAGACCGTCAACCGCCGGACCCTGGTCAATATCTTCTTGGGATGGCTGACGACGCCGCTGATCGCGGCCGCGCTTTCATTCGGGGGCGCCTGGCTGCTGGGCTGAGGAAAGTTCCCTATCCTAACAGCCCGCCCCGGGCCGCCGCCCAGGCTCCGATGATGGTCTTGCTGTCCCGGATCCGGCCCCGGTCGATCATCTCCAGAACCGCGGGGAAGGGCATGGTTGCGGGTTCCAGGTAGGTTTCGTCCCCCCCGCGGCGCTCGATCGGCTGCAATCCGGTGGCGATGTAGATATGTATGATCTCGTTGCTGTAGCCGAAAGCGGGGTAGTAGCTGATGAGAGGTCGGATCGTTTCGGCCCGAAAGGCGATCTCCTCCTCCAACTCCCGGCGGAGGCATTCCTCCGGAGATTCCCCGGCTTCCAGTTTCCCCGCCGGGAATTCCAGCGTGAAGGATTCGATCGCCTTCCGGAACTGGCGGACCATGACGACTTCTCCGGAAGGGAGTACGGGGATGGCGCAGGCGGCGCCCGGGTGCTCGAGCACCAGCCGGTGAGTTCTGCGCTGCCGAGCTCCTTCGATCAAGTGATCCTTGATTCGGAAAAAAGGCCCCTGAAACACCACCCGGCTTTCGATGGTCTTTTCGATCTTCGTCATTTTCTCCGGTCTCCGGTTGCCGTGCGGGGCGGGCTCCCGCCCTCGGTTCGGCCCCGAGTCTAACCTCCGTCGCCCGCCCCCCCCAAGTCAATTCTACCGGTTGCGGGCCGGTCGGCGCCGCCGCGGCCGGGCGGCCCGGCACAATCTGGGTTGAATCGCGCTCCGCCCTCATTTATAGTTCCCTTTTTATCCGGCACCAAGGAGCGTTGCCATGGGAATGACGATTGCGCAGAAGATCCTGGCGGCCCATTGCGGCCGCGGGGAAGTCAGGCCGGGGGAAGTGGTAATGGCCGGGATCGATCTCGCCCTCGGCAACGACGTCACCGCCCCTCTGGCGGTGGAGATCTTCCGGGACTCGGGGGTCGAGCGGGTTTTCGACCGGGAAAAAATCGCCATCGTCTTCGATCATTTCACTCCCAACAAGGATATCAAGACCGCCGAGAACACGCGGATGGTGCGTGCGTTCGCCCGCGAACAGGGGCTTGTGAATTTTTTCGATACGGGCCCGGCCGGGATCGAACACGCGCTGTTGCCCGAGAAAGGGCTGGTCGCGCCCGGAGACCTCGTGATCGGGGCCGATTCCCATACCTGCACCTACGGGGCCCTGGGAGCTTTCGCCACCGGGGTGGGAAGCACCGACCTGGCGGCGGCGATGATGGGGGGGAAGGCCTGGTTCCGGGTCCCCGCCACGGTCAGGTTCGAATGTTCCGGGACTCTGGATCCCTGGGTGGGGGGAAAGGACATCATCCTTTATATCATCGGGGAAAAGGGAGTGGACGGCGTTCGCTACGGAGCCATGGAGTTTTCCGGCGAAACCATCCGCGCCCTGGCCATGGACGGCCGTTTCACCATCTGCAACATGGCCATCGAAGCCGGGGCCAAAGTAGGAATCATCGAGCCCGACGAAATCACCCGCGCCTACGTCTCCGGGCGCGTCGACCGGCCCTGGACGGAATACCGCTCGGACGCCGACGCCGAATACGCCGAAATCATGGAAATCGACGTTTCCGGACTGGAGCCGCTGGTGGCGTGTCCGCCGCTTCCCTCCCGGGTCCGGGCCGCCCGGGACCTGGGGGACGTCCGGATCGATCAAGCCGTGATCGGTTCCTGCACCAACGGACGCATGGACGACCTCCGGGAAGCCGCGGCCGTCCTGGCCGGGAGAAAGGTGGCCCCGGGGGTCCGGACGCTGATTTTTCCGGGCACCCAGGCCATCTATCTGGAGGCCTTGCGGGAGGGTCTTCTGGAAAAATTCGTGGAGGCGGGGTGCGTGGTCTCGCCGCCGACCTGCGGCCCCTGCCTGGGGGGGCACATGGGGATTCTGGGCGACGGCGAGAAGGCGATCGCCACCACCAACCGAAATTTCGTGGGGCGCATGGGTCACCCGGGAAGCGAGGTTTATCTTTCCAATCCGGCGGTGGCGGCGGCGTCGGCCGTCGCCGGCCGGATCGCCGATCCGCGGGAAATCGTCGGCAAGGGGGCGAAATCATGAAGATCAGGGGAAAAATCTGGGTATTCGGGGACGATGTCAACACCGACGAGATCATCGCCGCCCGCTATCTGATCCATACCGATGCCGCCGAACTCGGCTCCAAGTTGATGGAGGATATCAGACCCGCTTTCGCCGAAACGGTCTCCCCGGGAGACATCATCGTCGCCGGCAAAAACTTCGGGTGCGGTTCTTCCCGGGAACACGCCCCCCTCAGCATCACCGGGGCCGGTATCGCCGCCGTCGTCGCCGAAAGCTTCGCCCGGATCTTCTACCGCAACGCCTTCAACACCGGGCTTCCCATCTTCGAACTGGAGGGAGCCGGGAAACTGCTGGCCGAGGGGAGCGAGATCGAGATCGATCCCACGACGGGGACCGTCAACGACCTGTCTTCCGGCAAGAGCTACCGGAGTTCGCCCATCCCCCCCTTCATGCAGGAACTGATCGCCCGGGGCGGCCTGATCCCCTACATGAAAAAGCACCTGGCGGAGGAACGGGGATGAGCGCGCTTCGAATAGCGGTTATCGGCGGCGATGGGATCGGGCCCGAAGTGGTGAAGCAGGGGCTGGGAGCGCTGGCGGCGGCCGCCGGGGCTACGGGCCTGCAATACTCCCTGGCCGAATTCGACCTGGGGGGGGACAACTACCTGGCGCGGGGCGGCGACCCCCGGAGGCCTTCGATTCCCGTCGTGACCCCGGAGGAGATCGAGACTCTCCGCGGGTTCGACGCCATCTATCTGGGCGCGGTCGGACACACCCGGGTGGCCCCCGGAATCATGGAACGGGGGTTGCTGCTCAAGCTGCGCTTCGAACTGGACCAGTACATCAATCTGCGGCCGGTCCGGCTTTTCCCGGGGGTGCCGTCGCCTCTGGCCGGAAAAGGCCCCGAAGATATCGATCTGGTGGTGATCCGGGAAAATACCGAGAGCCTGTACCTGGGGATGGGGGGCACCGCCCGGGAGGGAACGCCCCGGGAGGTCTCGACCCAGGAGATGCTTTCCACCCGTTTCGGCGTCGAACGCTGTCTCCGCTACGCTTTCGACACCGCCCGCCGCCGCCGGGAGGCCGGCAAACCGGGGCGCCTGACGTTGGTCCATAAGACCAACGTCCTCACCCACTGCGGCGGCACCTGGTTCCGGGCCTTCGAAGAACTCGGGGAACGGGACTACCCGGACGTGGAGCGCAACTATCACCACGTCGACGCCTGCTGCATGTACCTGGTCACGTCGCCCGAGCGCTACGACGTGGTGGTGACGGAAAACATGTTCGGGGATATCATCACCGACCTCGGAGCGGCGGTTTCGGGGGGGATGGGAATGGCGGCTTCGGGGAACATCAATCCCTCCGGCGTCGGCATGTTCGAACCGGTTCACGGCTCCGCCCCCGATATCGCCGGCCGGAACCGGGCCAATCCGATGGCGGCGATCGTTTCCATGGCCATGCTCCTGGAGGAGACCGGCCGGAACCGGGCTCTGCCCCAGGCGGTGCGGGCGGGGGAACTCGTATACGCCGCCGCGCTGGCGGTCTCTCCCCGTTTGGAGGGGGAAGGCATGGATCGGCTTCGACAGGGAACCCAAGAAGTAGGCCGGATGGTCGTCGAGGAGATCGGCGCCACCGGATCGGGAGGAGCGGCGGATGAGAAGTGATTACAACGTGGTCTTGGTGGGAATCGGGGCTGTCGGCGCGGAGATGCTGAAGGTTCTCGATCAGCGCCAGTTTCCGATCAACCAGTTGAAAATCCTGGCCCGGAGCACCCGGGAGGAAGAAATCAACGGGAAGATCTACCAGGTGACCGAAGGGCGCCCCGAGGAGTTCGACGGCGCTGATTTCGTGTTTTTCGCGGGAACCGAGGGAGCCAAGGGAGCATCGAAAACATACCTGCCCGAGGCCCGGAAACGCGGGGCCGTCTCCATCGACAACGGGGCCGATTTCCGTCTCGACCCGGAGGTTCCCCTGGTCGTGCCCGAGGTCAACCCCGAGGATATCCAGCGGCATCGGGGAATGATCGCCAGCCCCAATTGCTCCACCATCCAGATGGTCACGGCCCTGGCCCCCCTCCACCGGGAGAACCGGATCCGGCGGATCATCGCCTCCACCTACCAGGCGGTTTCGGGCTCGGGCCGGGACGCCGTGGAGGAACTCCGCTCCCAGTCCCCCCGGGTTCTGGCGGGGGAAAGCGATGTGGAAGCCCGGGTCTATCCCTACCGGATCGCCTTCAACGTCATCCCCCAGATCGGCGGTTTCGCGGAAGATGACTTCACCTCCGAAGAATGGAAGATGGACCGGGAGACGAAAAAAATCCTCCACGATCCCGAGATCATGGTCGCGGCCACGACCGTTCGGGTGCCGGTGTTCAATGTGCATTCCGAGTCGGTATACATCGAGACCGAAGAGCCCATTCCCCTGGATCGGGTCCGGGAACTGTTGGCCGCCGCTCCCGGGGTGGTGGTGATGGACAATCCCGCCGACCTGATCTATCCGACCTGCCTCGACGCCGACGGCAAGGATCCCGTGTACGTCGGGCGTATCCGCCGCGATCCTTACATCCCCGCGGGTCTGCACTTCTGGATCGTCTCCGATAACATCCGCAAGGGCGCGGCCCTCAACGTCATCCAGATCGCGGAAAAGATGATCGAGGAGGGCATGGTCTGATCGGAAGCCCGGGCGATGAAGCGGATACGTCTCCTCCTGGAATACGACGGGACCCCGTTTTCGGGTTGGCAGATCCAGCCGGGAAGGGACACGGTCCAGGAACGGCTCGAAACCGCGCTGGCCGAGGTGCTGGGGGAGAAGGTCCGGGTTCACGGCGCCGGGAGGACCGACGCCGGAGTGCACGCCTGGGGCCAGGTGGCCCATTTCGACACCCGCTCCGATCTGCCTCCACCGGCGATCCGGGCCGGGTGCAACCGGATCCTCCCCGCCGCGGTCGCGGTCCTGGCGGCGGAGGCCGCCCCCGAGGGTTTTCACTCCCGCTACCATGCCCTGGGCAAACGCTATCGGTATCTCATCCTCATCGGCCGCCCGATATCGCCTCTCCGGCGGAGCCGGGCCTGGCTCCGCCCGGCGGCGCTCGACGCCGGCGCGATGAGGAAAGCTTCCCGGCCGTTGCTGGGAAAACACGATTTCACCGCCTTCGCCGGCGCCGGCCGCCCGTTGCGCAACGGGATCAGGACCCTTTCCCGCCTGGACGTGGAAGAAGACGGGGAGTTGCTCGCGGTCGAGATCGAGGGGAGCGGTTTTCTCTACCGCATGGTCCGCAATATCGTCGGAACTTTGGCCGAGGTGGGAAGAGGGAAAATGCCCGCGTCCCGGGTCGAAGAAATACTTCGTTCGCGGGAACGGACCCAAGCCGGGCCCACCGCGCCTCCGAACGGTCTTTACCTGGTTTCGGTATCCTATCCGTTTCCCGTTTTCGGGGAGAAAATGATTTGCCCCTCGCGGTCCGATCTGCTAACTTTCCCGCTTGACTCCGCCCGGGAGTGCTGATAGCGTAACCTGCTTTGCAATGCGTTAAGGAATAAAGAGATGAAGACATATTCGGCAAAACCGGAAGAGATGACGCGCACATGGTACTTGGTGGACGCCGAGGGCCAGGTGCTGGGGCGGCTGGCGACCAGGATCGCCGATATCCTGCGCGGAAAAAACAAACCGATCTTCACGCCCCACGTGGACACCGGAGATTTCGTGGTCGTGGTCAACGCGGAAAAGGTCGTGGTCACCGGGCGCAAGAGCCAGCAGATGGAGTACCAGCGCTACAGCGGCTACCCGGGGGGGCTCAAGAGCGTCCCTTATAAGACCATGCTCAAGAACCACCCGGAACGGATCATCGAACACGCCGTCAAGGGCATGGTCCCGCACAACCGTTTGGGGCGCCAGGTGCTGAAGAAACTCAAGGTTTACGCCGGGCCCGCCCACCCGCATGAGGCCCAGCATCCCGAACCTCTGGTGCTTGATTAAGAGAACCTCTACCAGGATCAGGAGGAGATGAGCGATTCCGTCAAATTTTACGCGACCGGCCGGAGGAAGACCTCCGTGGCCAAGGTATGGATCGGCCCGGGCCTGGGCCGGATCACGGTGAACAACCAGGCGCTGGAAGATTATTTTCACCGCCCGTTGCTGCTCAAGCTGATTCAGGCCCCGCTGGCGGTCACCGAAAACGTAGGGCGCTTCGATGTCGTCGCCCAGGTCGACGGGGGCGGTAAAAGCGGGCAGGCCGGCGCCCTCAGCCACGGCATCGCCCGGGCGCTGGTCGAAGCCAATTCCTCGCTGCGCTCCCCGTTGAAAAGCGCGGGGCTGCTGACCCGGGATCCGCGCAAGAAGGAACGAAAAAAGTACGGCCAGCCCGGAGCCAGGAAGAAGTTCCAGTTCTCCAAGCGCTGAGGTTTGCTCAAGCAGAAGAGAAGAGGCTCCAGGCAGGTCCTGGAGCCTCTTTTTTCATACTAAGCTTCCGGGCTCTGTGATTAAATTCTACCCCAGGTTTTAAGGAGGAATCCCATGCTGAAAGTCGCCGTGGTCGGAGCGACCGGCTATACCGGAATCGAGATCGTCAAGCTCCTGCTCGGGCATCCCCGGGTGGAGATCGCCGCCTTGGCCGCGAAGGTCGACGGCCCCGTTCGGCTCCAGGACGAATTTCCCCAACTGCGCGGAAACGTCGATCTGACGGTGAAAAGCCTCGATGTCGCGGAAGTCGCGTCCGCCGCCGATTTCGTCTTTCTGGCCCTTCCCCACACGATCTCGATGCGTTTCGCCGCCGCCTTTCTGAAGGCGGGGAAGAAAGTGGTCGATCTTTCCGCCGATTACCGGTTCCGGGACGTTTCCGTCTTCGAACGGTGGTACGGGGCCGAGCATGTCGACCCGGAAGGAGTGGAGGAGGCGGTTTACGGGATGCCGGAGCTTTTCCGGGACGAGATCCGTTCCGCCCGCTTGGTAGGCAACCCCGGTTGCTACCCCACCGGGACCATTCTCGGTATCTACCCCGCCTTGAGCGCGGGTCTGGTTTCGGGAAAACGAGTGATCGTGGACGCCAAGACCGGCGTCACCGGCGCCGGGCGCAAGGCCAGTCTCCCCCTCCTTTTCCCCGAAGTGAACGAGAACTTCAAAGCCTACGGCCTGGTCACCCATAAACACACGCCCGAGATGGAGTACATCCTTTCCCGGGCCTGCGGAACCGGCGTCGAGGTGGAATTTTCCCCCCACCTGCTCCCGGTCAACCGGGGCATACTGGGAACCGTCTACCTGGACCTGATCCGTGACGTTTCCCCCGAAGAGGTGGAAGAGGCGTACCTCGACGCCTATCGGGGGGAGCCGTTCGTCCGGGTCTACCCCCGCGGCTCTCTCCCCGAACTGCGGGAAGCGGTGGGAAACAACACCTGCCGCCTCGGCTTGACGCTCAACCCGCGCACCCGCAGATTGATCGTGGTCACCGCCGTCGACAACCTCCTCAAGGGGGCGGCGGGGCAGGCGGTTCAGAACATGAACATCATGGAAGGCTTCGATGAAAAAACTGGACTTCCTGCCTGAAAGCGGGCCGCTGCGGCCGATCGAGGGCGGATTCACCGCCGCGCGGAAGTTCGTCGCCGCCGGGATCTCCTGCGGGATCAAGAGCGAGGACGTCCTCGACCTGGCCCTGCTGGTTTCGCTCCGCCCGGCTTCCGCCGCCGGAGCCTATACCACCAACTCGGCCGCGGCCGCTCCGGTTCGGCTCTGCCGGGAGCGGCTGGCCGACGGGGCGCTGCAGGCGGTGGTGGTCAACAGCGGCGCCGCCAATGCCTGCACCGGCCGGGAAGGCGATAGGGACGCGCGGTCGATGGCCGCCGCCGCCGCGCGGTGCCTGGGCCTGCCGGAAACTTCGGTGACCGCCTGTTCCACCGGGACCATCGGCCGCCGCCTCCCCCTGGACAGGATCCTCCCCGGAGTGGAGGTCCTGGCCGGGATCGTCGCTTCCGGGGGAAACGACCGGGCGGCGCAGGCGATCATGACCACCGACACCGTTCCCAAGGAAGCCGCGGTCGAGTTCGAACTGGAGGGAAAGACGGTCCGGGTGGGGGGCATGGCCAAGGGAGCGGGTATGATCCATCCCCGGCTCCGGGTGGGCGAGCCCTCTCCCCACGCCACCATGCTTTCCTTCATCTCGACCGACGCCGGGATAAGCGCCGGCGCTCTCCGCCGGGCGTTGGCCGGAAGCCTGGAACAGTCCTTCAACCGGGTCACGGTCGACGGCGATACCAGCACCAACGACACCGTGATCGTCATGGCCAACGGCGCCTGCGGAGCCGGCGTCGAAGAGGGGACTCCGGGCTGGGAGCTTTTCCGCCGGGCCCTCGACGCGGTAACCCACGAACTCGCCCGGGCCATCGCCGCCGACGGGGAAGGAGCGACCAAGCTCGTTCGGTTCGACGTAACCGGGGCCGCCGGGCCGGACGAAGCCCGGACGGTCGCGGCCGCGGTCGCCAACTCCCTGCTTCTGAAGTGCGCCCTCTTCGGGGAATCGCCCAACTGGGGGCGCGTTCTGGCCGCCATCGGCTATTCCGGAACCGGCGTGGAGCCGGAGACCGTTTCCGTCAGGCTCGACGGGATCGAAGTGGTCGCCGGCGGCCTGCTGACCGGGACCGACCCCGACGCGGTGGCGAAGGCCCTGAGCGCCGGCCGCTTGGATATCGTCATCGACCTGGGCCGGGGGAAGGACCGCGATTTCTACTACACCTGCGATATCTCCCACGAGTACGTGGGCATCAACCGTCATTGAGCGAGGAAGCAATGGAACGCTTTATCCGCAAGGCCGAAACCCTGATCGAGGCGCTTCCCTACATTCAGTCGTTCCAGCACAAGATCGTCGTGATCAAGCTGGGGGGCAGCGCCATGACCAACCCCGGGACCACCGCCGGGGTGTTGCGGGATATCGTCTTCATGGAAGCGGTGAAGATGAAGCCGGTTCTGATCCACGGTGGGGGATTCCTGATCAGCGAGCGGATGAAAAAGTCAGGCATCACCCCCCGCTTCGTGGAGGGGCTGCGCTGCACCGACGCCGATTGCATCCGCCTGGTGCATGAAGCTATGTCCGAAATCAACGCCGACCTGGTCGCCCGCATCGAGGCGGAAGGGGGACGGGCCGAAGGGCTGGTGGCCCGGCCCGATCCCGTGATCAGAGCCCGCCGCCACCTTCCCCTGCTCCCGGGGCCCGACGGTTTCAAGGTCCCCACCGACATCGGGTTCGTGGGCGAGATCGAATCGACCCGTCCCGGGACCCTGTTCCAGCTGACGGCGGACGATATCGTTCCGGTCATCGCCCCCTTGGGAAGAGACGAGGAAGGGAACGTCTATAACATCAACGGAGACATGATGGCGGGCGCGGTCGCCGCCGCTCTCGGCGCCGAAAAACTGGTTTTTCTCACCGATGTCGAGGGCATCATCCGGCTTCGGGAGGGAGAGGAGCCCATCCTGCTCTCTTCCCTGAACCGGAACGAAATCGCCAGCCTGCTCAAGGAGGGGGTGATCAGCGGGGGCATGATCCCCAAGGTCCGGTCGGGCCTGCAGGCGCTGGAAGGAGGAGTGCGCAAGGTGCACATCATCGACGGCAGGGTGAAGCATTCCCTGCTTCTGGAGATATTCACCGATCAGGGGATCGGCACCGAAATTTCCAACACCGATCAGGGAGAGACCGAAGCATGACGGCGGGAGCTGATCTCATCAAACAGTTCGACGGTTCGGTTCTCGGCACCTATACCCGCAATCCGGTCATGATCGAGCGGGGGCAGGGGAGCTGGGTATGGGACGTCGACGGGAACAGGTATCTGGATTTCTTCCCCGGCTGGGGGGTGAGCGGCCTCGGGCACTGCCACCCCCGCGTGGTCGAGGCGATCCGCGCGCAGGCGGGCAAGCTCCTGCATATGCCCAACAACTTCTACAACCCCCTGCAGGGGCGCCTGGCCGGCGAGATCGTCTCCCGGGCGTTCCCGGGCAAGGTTTTCTTCGGCAACAGCGGCGCCGAGGCCAACGAAGGCGCCCTCAAACTCGCCCGACGCTACGGGGCGCCTTCCGGCCGCTACGAAATCGTCACCATGCTCTCTTCTTTTCACGGCCGCACTCTGGCCACGGTGACCGCCACCGGCCAGGAAAAGTACCACTCCGGTTTCGGCCCCATGATCCCCGGCTTCCGCTATGTCCCCTACAACGACATCGAGGCGCTGCGGGCGGCGGTGACCGACAAGACCGTGGCGGTGATGCTGGAGCTGGTTCAGGGCGAAGGGGGGGTGCGCCCGGCGACAGCCGGGTTCGCGTCGGCGGTGCGGGAACTCTGCGATGAAAACGATCTGGTCATGATCGTGGACGAGGTCCAGACCGGGATGGGCAGGGTGGGGGACTGGTTCGCCTGCCGGGCCTACGGGGTTCTCCCCGACGTCATGACCCTGGCCAAGGCCCTGGGCGGCGGGGTCCCCATCGGGGCCTTCGTGGCCGGAGAGAAGTTCGCCGGAGTGCTCGCGCCCGGCACACATGCTTCGACGTTCGGGGGCAATCCCCTCGCCTGCGCCGCCGGTCTGGCCGTCTTCGAGGCCATGGAGGAAGAGGGGGTCATCGCCAATACCCGCGAACTGGGCGCCTATATCGAGGGCCGCTTCCGGGAACTGGCCGCCCGCATCCCCTCGATCAGGGAAGTCCGCGGCCGCGGGCTGATGCTGGGGCTGGAACTCGATTTCCCCGGGGCCGAGATCGCGGCGGAATGTCTCGATCGGGGAGTGATCATCAACTGCACCGCGGGCAACGTCCTCAGGGTCATGCCCGCCTTGAACGCAACCCGGGAGGAAGCCGATATCGCCATCGAGGCCATGGAGAAGGCGCTCTCCGCCCGGTCCGAGCCCGCGCGTTCCGAGAAGGGAGGTAACGATCGATGAGCAAAGTCGTGCTCGCGTATTCCGGGGGCCTGGACACCTCGGTGATCCTGACCTGGCTCAAGGAGGAAAAAGGGCTCGACGTCGTCGCCTATATCGCCGATGTCGGCCAGAACGAGGAAGTGGAGGAAGCCGCGGAAAAAGCCCGGCGCACCGGCGCCAGCGCCGTTTACGTCGAGGACCTCAAGGAAGAGTTCGCCCGCGATTTCATTTTTCCCGCCCTCCAGGCCAACGCGGTCTACGAAGGCACCTACCTGCTGGGAACCGCCCTCGCCCGGCCGCTGATCGCCAAGCGGCACGTGGAGATCGCCCGGAGGGAAGGAGCCGAATACGTCTCCCACGGGGCCACCGGCAAGGGCAACGATCAGTGCCGCTTCGAGATAACCTTCCAGACCCTGGAACCCTCCCTGAAGATCATCGCCCCGTGGAGGGAATGGGATTTCAAGGGACGTTCGGACCTGATCGCCTACGCCCGGGAACACGGGATCCCCACGCCGGTGACGGCGGAGAAGCCCTACAGCATGGACCGCAACCTGCTGCATATCAGTTTCGAGGGCGGGATTCTCGAGGACCCCTGGACGCAGCCGGACGAGGATATGTTCGTGCTTTCGGTTTCTCCCGAAAAGGCCCCCGACCGCCCGACCTATATCGAGATCGAGTTCGAGCGGGGCGTTCCCGCGGCCGTGGACGGGAAGCGGCTCTCCCCGGCGGATCTGGTGGCGGAGCTGAACCGGCTCGGAGGGGAAAACGGGATCGGCCGGATCGATATCGTCGAGAACCGTTTTACGGGGATGAAGGACCGCGGCGTCTACGAAACCCCGGGCGGTACCATCCTCCATATCGCTCACCGCGCCCTGGAATCGATCACGCTCGACCGGGAAGTCATGCATTTCAAGGACAGCCTGATCACACGCTACTCCGAGGGGGTCTACAACGGCTTCTGGTACGCCCCGGAAATGGAACTGCTCCGGAAAACAGTGGCCGCCACCCAGGAGTCCGTGAACGGGACCGTGCGCTGCAAGCTCTACAAGGGGAACTGCATGGTGGTCGGCCGGAAAAGCCCGACCAGCCTGTATTCCCCCGGGATCGTCTCCTTCGAGAAAGCGGGAGGATACCGTCAGAGCGACGCCACCGGTTTCATCCGCCTCAACGCTCTCCGGCTCCGGATCAAGGCTCAATTGGAGCGGGAGCGCGAGGATCGGGGGTAGGCGGACGAGGTTGGGGTGACACCCCCGGCCGCGATGGTGTACCATAAAAAAACGTTCGATCAGGGAGGAGAGATGAACCGTAAATTGTGGGGAGGAAGGTTCCGCAAACGCACCGATCCTCTTCTGGAAGCGTTCAGCCGTTCGCTCTCCTTCGACCGGCGGCTTTTCCAGGCCGACGTCGCCGCCGGCCGGGCGCACGCGGAAGCGCTCGCCGCCGCCGGTCATCTCACCGCCGGGGAAATGCGTCGGCTGACCGAGGCCTTGGGCGAGATCGGGGAAGATATCGCCTCGGGCCGGCTCGGGACCGGCGGGGACCATGAGGATATTCATTCCCTGGTCCTGGACGAACTGGTGCGCCGGACCGGCGAGGCGGGGAAGAAGCTCCATGCCGGCCGCAGCCGCAACGACCTGGTCTCCCTCGACACGCGCCTCTACCTGCGGGAAGCCGCCGGTTCGCTGAGAGCGGCCCTGGCGGATCTTCAGGAAGCGCTGGTGAGCAAGGGGGAAGAGTACGCCGATCTGATCTTTCCGGGGTTGACCCATACCCAGCACGCTCAGCTGGTGCTTTTCCCCCACCACTGCCTGGCGTACGTGGAAATGCTCGAGCGGGACAAGGGCCGCTTCGCCGACGCTTCGGCACGGGCGGACGTGATGCCGGCTGGTTCGGCGGCCATGGCCGGGTCGAGTCTCGGCCTGGATGTCCGCCTGCTCGCCTCCCGGCTGGGGTTCGGGAGCGTCTGCGCCAACAGCATGGACGCGGTTTCCGACCGTGATTTCGTCATCGAGTTCCTGGGGGCGTGCGCGATCGCGGGCATGCACCTCTCCCGCCTCTGCGAGGAACTGGTCTGGTGGAGTTCGAGCGAGATCGGGTTCGTACGTCTCGACGAAGCCTACTGCACCGGGAGCAGCTTTCTCCCCCAGAAGCTGAACCCGGACTCGGCCGAACTTATCCGGGGAAAGACCGGGCGTCTTTACGGCAACCTGGTCGCGGTGCTGACGGTAATGAAGGGGCTGCCCCTCACCTACAACCGCGACATGCAGGAAGACAAGGAACCGCTCTTCGATTCCGCCGAGACCCTCGCCGCCGCTCTGCCGCTGCTGGCCGGGGTCGTCCGCACCCTGGTCGTCGACCGCTCCGCCGTGGAGCGGGCGCTGGCGGGAGACTGCTCCGCCGCCAGCGACCTGGCCGAGTACCTGGTGGCCCGGGGGATACCCTTCCGCGAAGCCCACGACCTGGTGGGAGCCCTGGTGCGCGATTGCCTCCGGCGCGGCCGGGGCCTGGAGGATCTGACCCTGGAGGACCTGCGGCGGTACTCCGCGGTCTTTGCCGCCGACGCTCTCGGCCTCCTCACCCCCGAGGGGAGCCTGCGGGCCAAAACCACGTACGGTTCGACCGCGCCCGCGCAGGTGAAACGGAGCCTGCGCCGGTGGAGGCGGAAGCTGGGGAGGCGGTCGGAAGGATGAACCTGCCCGTCAACAGCGATTACTGGAGCTACCGGGGGGGGGAACTCTATTGCGAGGACGTGGCCCTTTCCCGGATCGCCGAGCGGTTCGGGACCCCCACCTACGTCTACAGCCGGGGCCATCTGGAGGGGAAGTTCAAGGAGGTGGAACGGGCGTGGCGGGGTCGCCGGCACCTGGTCTGTTTCTCCCTGAAAAGCAACAGCAGCCTGGCCGTGGCCGCGGTTCTGGCCCGTCTCGGGGCGGGCGTCGACGTCGTTTCGGGGGGGGAACTCTACCGCGCCCTGAAAGCCGGTTTTCCCGCGGCCAAGACGGTTTTCGCCGGGGTGGGTAAAACGTCCCGGGAGATCCGGGAAGCGCTCAAGGCCGGCATCCTCTTCTTTACCGTGGAATCGTTTTCCGAGCTGGAGGAGATCGACGGCATCGCCGGGAAAATGGGGGCGCAGGCCCCGGTGGCGTTTCGGGTGACGCCGGACGTCGACCCCAAAACCCACCGGTACATCACCACCGGAAAAGCCGAAAACAAGTTCGGCTTCGATCTGGAGCACGCCCGGGAAGTCTATCTGAGCTGCCGCCGCCTGGGGGCGGTCAAGCCGGTGGGGATACAGATGCACATCGGGTCTCAGATCCGCAGCGCCGGCCCCTACGTCGAAGCGGTGGAGAAGCTCGCGGCCCTGGTCCGGGGTTTGAAGCGGGAAGGGGTGGGGATCAGGTACCTGGACATCGGGGGGGGGATGGGGATCAGCTACGGGGGAGAGGAGGTGCCGGCCATGGTCGAATACGCCGAAGCGCTGCGGCCGGTCCTGGCCGGTCTGCCGGTTTCGATCGTTCTCGAGCCGGGAAGGTACCTGACCGGCAACTGCGGCTGCCTCCTGGCCAAGGTTCTGCACCTGAAACGGAAGGCCAAGAAAAATTTCGCGGTCATCGACGCGGGAATGAACGACCTCATCCGGCCGGCCCTCTACAACGCCGAGCACGCCATCGTCCCCGTTTCCGAAAAAACGGCTCCGGCCGTAAAGGTGGACGTGGTCGGGCCCATCTGCGAAACCGGGGACACCATGGGGAAGGACCGCATGTTTCCCGAGCCCGCTCCGGGAGACCTGGTGGCGGTTTTGAGCGCGGGGGCGTACGGGTTCGTCATGGCTTCGACCTACAATTCCAGGCCCCGGCCCGCCGAAGTCATGGTGCATGGAGGCGAATGCGAGCTGGTGCGGCGCCGGGAAACCTACCGAGACCTGGTTAAGGGGGAAAAAATCCCCTCTTTTTCGGAGAAAGAGTAAGGGGGCGGGGGAGCGAACCGATGAAACTGACCTTCACGAAGATGCAGGGCGCCGGCAACGACTTCGTCCTGGTGGAGAACCGGGACGGCGCGCTGGATTTCACCCCGGAACTGATCCGGAGGTTGTGCGACCGCCATTACGGGATCGGCGCCGACGGGGTGATCTGCGCCGAGAATTCCGAGGTCGCGGACCTGAAAATGAGGATCTTCAACTCCGACGGCTCGGAACCGGAAATGTGCGGCAACGGGATCCGGTGCTTCGCCCGCTGGGCCCGGGAAAAGTGGCTGGTGGACGAGGACGAGTTCACGGTCGAGACCCTGGCCGGGATCGTCCGGCCGGTCCTGGTCGGAGAAGAGGTGCGGGTGGACATGGGCGCCCCGGTTCTGAACGGGCCCGAGATCCCGGTCAACCTCCCCGGGGAGGTGGTCCTTCACCCGGCGGTGTTCGCCGGCAAAACCGTTGCCATCACCTGCGTCTCCATGGGCAACCCCCACTGCGTGATTTTTCTGGAAGACGGCGAGCCCTCGCCGGTCGCCGAACTGGGGCCGGCGGTGGAGATCGATCCGCTCTTCCCCAATAAAACCAATGTCGAATTCGTGAAAGTGCTCCCCGGGGAGGAGCTGTCGGTCGACGTCTGGGAACGCGGCGCCGGCATCACGCTGGCCTGCGGCACCGGCGCCTGCGCCGCCCTGGTGGCGGCGCATCTGGCCGGGCGCTCCGGGCGCGCCGCCACGATCCGCCTTCCCGGGGGCACCCTGGACGTTTCCTGGGAAGAGGACGGCCGGGTGCTGATGACCGGCCCCGCCGAATTCGTCTTCAAGGGAGAGATGCCGCTCCCGCCCCGGTGAAGACCGAGCCCGGGCCGACGGCGAGAGACGCAAGGAGAAGAACGATGATAAGCGGTTCCATGGTAGCGATCGTGACCCCGTTTCGGAACGGGGAGGTCGATTTCGAGAAACTGGGCGAGCTGGTGGAATTTCAGATACTGGGCGGCACCGACGCCGTCGTCCCCTGCGGCACCACCGGCGAATCGGCGACGTTGACGCACGAGGAGCACGACCGTGTGGTCGAGTTCGTGGTCGAAAAGGTCGCGGGCCGGATCAAGGTCATAGCCGGCGCCGGCTCCAACAGCACGTTGGAAGCGCTGAGGCTGACCCGGCACGCCCAGGACGTAGGGGCGGACGCCGCCCTGGTCATTACCCCTTACTACAACAAGCCCACCCAGCGGGGGATGATCAAGCACTTCGAACTGTTGGCCGAGCGGACCGAAATCCCCCTGGTTCTCTACAACGTTCCCGGCCGTACGGGGGTGCGCCTGGAGCCTCCCACCGTGGCCCGCCTCTCCGCCCTGGACACGGTGGTGGCGATCAAGGAAGCGTGCGGATCGGTCGATCAGGTCAGCCAGATCCTCAATCTCTGCGACATCACCGTCCTCTCGGGCGACGACATGCTCACCCTGCCCATGATCAGCGTCGGAGCCAAGGGGGTGATCTCGGTGGCGGCCAATATCGTGCCGGCCGAAGTCGCCGCCATGGTCCATGCCGCCCTCGAGGGCCGATGGGAAGACGCCCGCCGGGGGCATTTCGACCTCTACAACCTCTTTCAGGGGATGTTCATAGAAACCAACCCCATTCCGGTGAAAACGGCCCTGGCCCTGATGGGCCGCATCACGGAGGAGTTCCGCCTCCCCATCTGCTCGATGAGCGAGGCCAACCGGGAAAAACTGGAATCGCTTCTGCGCGGCTATGCGCTGCTGCCGTGACGTTCGGAGAGAAAGCATGAAGACGCTCAAGATTACGGTCTGCGGGGCCGCGGGAAGGATGGGGAGAAAAATCGTGGCTTTCGCCGCCGCCGATCCCGCCCTGGAGGTTGTGGGGGCGGTCGAGGCCGCCGGCTCCGAATCCCGCGGCCGGGACGTGGGCGAACTGGCCGGCGCCGGCCCCCTGGGAGTGGCCGTCTCCTCGGAGATGGAACCCGCCTTCCGGGCGGCGGATGCGGTCGTGGATTTTTCCTCGGCCGCCGGCGCCCCTGCCGTCGCCGCCCTGGCCGCCCGGCTGAAAAAGCCCCTGGTGGTGGGAACGACCGGCCTGGACCCGGATTCCGTGACCGCCCTGGAGAAGGCCTCCCGGGAGATCCCGGTGGTGTACGCCTCCAACATGAGCGTGGGAATGAACCTCCTCTTCCGCCTGGTGGAGGACGCCGCCCGGGCTTTGGGTCCGGAGTACGACATCGAGATCGTCGAAGCCCACCACCGGTTCAAGAAGGACGCTCCCAGCGGCACCGCCCGGACGCTCTGCGCACGCGCGGCCCGGGGCCGGGGCGAAGACCCCGCGGCCGTCTCCGTCTGCGGCCGGGAGGGGATGACGGGGGAGCGGCCGTCCGGCCAGATCGGGCTTCACGCCGTCAGAGCCGGGGACATCGTCGGCGACCACACCGTCTATTTCTCCAACCTGGGGGAGCGGCTGGAACTGACCCACCGCGCCCACAGCCGGGACACGTTCGCCCGGGGGGCCCTGCGGGCGGCCTTGTTCGCCGCCGCGGCATCTCCCGGCCTCTATACCATGGAAGACGTCATCTTCGGAGCAAGAAAGGAGCCCTGAACATGTTCGCCACCGTCAAATGCAAATTGGACCTGCTTTTCGATGAGGGGTTCAGCAGCCGCTATCCCAGCAGCCAGATAGCCTGGGAGCGCCTGCGGACCGAGGAAAAAGTGCTGCTGAAAAAAATAGTGGGGGGAAAACTGGAACGGCAGATTCTGGCCGTTCCCGACAAGCTCGGCGTATATTTCCGGGACATCCCCGTCGTCGACGACTACTGCCGGTTTCACGAAGGCGAGATCTGCAAGGGGGAGGAATGAACGCCGAAGCCTCGCGGAGGCTGAAACGGCTTCCCCCCTACCTCTTTGCCGAGATCGACCGGGTCAAGCGCCGGCTCCGCGGCCAGGGGCGCGACCTGATCGACCTGGGCGTGGGCGATCCCGATACCCCCACTCCGAGCCACATCGTCGATGCCCTCTGCCGGGCCTCCCGCGACCCCGAAAACCACCGCTACGCCCTGGATGCGGGGATGCCGGCGCTGCGCGAGGCCATCGCCGCCTGGTACCGCCGCCGATTCGAGGTCGAGCTGGACCCCGTCTCCGAGGTGCTGCCCCTGATCGGCTCCAAGGAAGGGATCGGGCACCTGCCCCTGGCTTTCGTCGACCCCGGCGACGCCGTTCTGATTCCGGAGCCGGGCTACCCGGTGTATCAGGCCGGCACCATCTTCGCCGGGGGAGAACCGGTCTTCATGCCCCTGCGGCGGGAGAACGGCTTCCTCCCCGACTTTTCCGCCGTCGAGGCCGCTGCCGCCGACCGGGCGCGGATCCTCTGGATCAACTATCCCAACAACCCCACCGCCGCGGTCTGCGATCTCTCCTTCTTCGCCGAGGCTGTCGAATTCGCCGCCCGCCGGGGGATTATCGTGGCTCACGACGCCGCCTACACCGAGCTGGCTTTCGACGGCTTTCGGCCCCCCAGTTTCCTCCAGGTCCCGGGCGCCAGGGAGACCGGAATCGAGTTTCATTCCCTTTCCAAGACCTATAGCATGACCGGGTGGCGCATCAGTTTCGCGGTCGGCAACGCCGAGGTCCTGGCGGGCCTGGCCCGGGTCAAATCCAACCTCGATTCGGGGATATTCCAAGCGGTGCAGGTGGCGGGTATAGCCGCGCTCACCGGCCCCCAGGACTACCTGGCCGAGCTTCTGGCCGTCTACCGGGACCGCCGGGACCTTCTCGTCGACGGCCTCCGGAACCTGGGCTGGGAAGTGGATCTTCCCCGGGCCACCTTCTATGTCTGGTGCCCGGTCCCGCCCGGGCGGACCTCGTCCGGTTTCACGCAGCTGCTCTTGGAAGAAGCCGGGATCGTGACCACCCCGGGCGTAGGGCTGGGGCCTTCGGGGGAGGGCTATATCCGGATGGCGTTGACCCGTCCCCGCGAGGAGATCGCCGAGGCGCTGCGGCGCCTGGAGAAGCTGGAACTGAAATGGGCGTGACGGAGCCTTCATCGTGAAAGCCTACCTTTCCCTGGGCTCCAACCTGGGCGACCGCCGGGAGTTTATCCGGCGGGGGATCGCGGCGGTGGCCTCGTTCCCCGACACCGCCGTGGTCGCGGAGTCGCCCTGGTTCGAAACCGCTCCCCGGGAGACCGGGGACCAGCCCGACTTCATCAACCTGGTTCTGAAAATCGAAACTTCCCTGGGGCCGGAAGCGCTTCTGGAGGCGTGCCTGTCGGCGGAGCGGGCGCTGGGCCGCCGGCGGGGCCGCGACCGGGGGCCCCGGGAGATCGATATCGACATCGTTTTCTACGGAACGCAGGTGCGCACGTCCCCGCCCATTCTCCCTCACCCGCGCTACCGCGCCCGGCGTTTCGTCCTCGAGCCGCTCCAGCGCCTGGACCCCGGTCTGACCGATCCGGTCACCGGCGAGGCCGTGGGCGAATTATTGGGCGAAGTCTCCGAACAAGCGGTCCGGGAACTGGCCGGATCGGGGAAGGGAAGATGAACGAAGGCGCGGATAAACGGGTGACGGCGGCGTCCCTGAAGGGGATGAAGGCTTCCGGAAAAAAAATCGTGGTCGTAACCGGCTACGACTACCCCCTGGCGCGGATCCTCGACCGCAGCGGGGTGGACGTCGTTCTGGTCGGCGATTCCCTGGGAATGGTGGTTCTCGGCCACGAATCCACCGTCCCGGTGACCATGGCCGACATGGTCCACCATACCCGGGCGGTGGCCCGGGGTTGCCGCCGGGCCCTGATCACCGCCGATCTCCCCTTCCTCAGCTGCGACCTCGGCCCCGACGAGGCGGTCAGGAACGCGGGGCGCTTGGTCCAGGAAGGCGGGGCCCACACGGTCAAGGTCGAAGGCGGAGCGGAGATGGGGGAGGTGGTTTCGAGGATCGTGGCCGCCGACATTCCGGTCATGGGGCACATCGGCCTCACTCCCCAATCGATATTGAGGCTGGGGAGCTACCAGGTCCAGGGCCGCGGCCCGGAAGCGGCCCGGCGCCTGCTGGGAGATGCCCGGGCCCTGGAAAGCGCCGGGGCCTTCGCCGTCGTTCTGGAATGCGTACCCGGGGAACTGGCCGCCGAGATCACCGGCGAGCTCTCCATACCCACCATCGGCATCGGCGCCGGTCCCTCCTGCGACGGGCAGGTGCTGGTCGCCCACGATCTCCTGGGGATGTTCGACGAGTTCCGGCCCACCTTCGTCAAGCGCTACGCCGAGATCGGGCAGGAGATCGCCCGGGCCGTGGGCGAGTACGCCCGGGAAGTCCGGGACGGCACGTTCCCCGGGCCGGAGCAGACCTTTCAGTGAGCCCCGGGATGGAGGTCGTAGCTTCGCCGGCGGAAATCCAGCGGATCTGCCTGGGTCACCGGATCGGGGGGAGGAGCATCGGGTTTGTTCCCACCATGGGGTACCTCCACGCCGGGCATACCAGCCTGATGAAGCTGGCCCGCCCCCGCGTCGACGTCCTGGTCGTCTCTATTTTCGTCAACCCCGCCCAGTTCGGGCCGCGGGAGGATCTGGCCTCCTACCCCCGGGATCTGGAGCGCGATCTCGCCCTCTGCCGCGCCGAAGGGGTCGACATCGTCTTCACCCCCGGCTCGGCGGACGTCTACCCGCCCGGGTATTCCACCTGGGTCGAGGAAACGCGCCTGAGCGCGGGCCTCTGCGGGGCCTCCCGCCCCGGTCATTTCCGGGGCGTCGCCACCGTGGTCCTGAAGCTTTTCAACCTGGTCGTCCCCACCCTGGCGGTCTTCGGGAGCAAGGACTATCAGCAGGCCCGGGTGGTAGCCAAGATGGTCGGGGATCTCGACCTGCCGGTGGAGGTCGTCACCGCCCCCATCGTCCGCGAACCCGACGGCTTGGCCATGTCTTCGCGCAACCGTTATCTCTCGGGGGCGGAACGGGAACAGGCACTCTGCCTCTTCCATGCGCTGGAGCGGGCCCGGGCCCTTTTCGCGGCCGGGGAACGCTCGGCCGCCGCGATCATCGCCGCCATGTCCGCGGAGATCGCGGCCGCGCCTTCGGCCCGGATCGATTACGTCGAAGTCCGGGACGCCGAGACCCTGGAGCCGGTCGAGGCCCTGGAGCGCCCGGCCGTGGCGGCGCTGGCCGTCTTCATCGGCTCCACCCGCCTGATCGACAACGCCGTTCTCGGCGCCTAGCGTTCCGCTCTGTGCTTTTCTCGACCGTGAAGGACATGAAGATCGTGAAGGTGGGTGTCGGATCTACTCTATGCTCTCTGCTCCATGCTCTTTGCCTTCCTGAACCCCGAACCCTGAACCCTCTTCCCCGCTCCGGCGGTTAAATCTTTCCCCCTTCTCAGTCGATCGGAGTAATCTGTGGTAAAGGCCGAGCGGGGGGAACGGTCTGAGTTTCGCCGCATGAGGACGCAGGTTGTCGGCCTGGGGGATGCGTCATGAGCCCGGAGTCGAATGTCGCGCAAGATACGGTCCCGGACGGCGCCCGGGCAGGCTATGTTCCGGTAACGGGCGGAAGGGTCTGGTACCGGATAGCGGGGCAGGGGGCCCCGGGGGTTCCTCTTTTGGTCCTGCACGGGGGGCCGGGCGCTTCTTGTGACTACCTCGAACCGCTGCGGGGATTGTCCGACGAACGCCCCGTCGCTTTCTACGACCAGCTCGGGTGCGGAAATTCCGACCGGCCCGAGGACACCGCCCTCTGGAGCGTCGAGCGTTACGTAGAGGAACTCCACCAGGTCCGGGAGGCCCTCGGCTTGGAGGAGGTTCATATTTTCGGGCAGTCGTGGGGGACGGCGCTGGCCGTGGACTACCTCCTGGAACGCGGGGCTGATGGCGTTCACAGCCTGGTCTTGTCCGGTCCCCTGCTCAGCACTTCCCGCTGGATCGCCGACCAGGAAAAACACGTGTCGAAGCTGCCCGCTACCACGCGCGCCGTCATCGAGGAGTGCGAGGCTTCGGGGGATTTCGATTCCCCTCGATACCGGGAAGCGATGATGGAGTACTACCGTCTCCACGTCTGCCGTCTCGACCCCTGGCCCGACTGCCTCAACGGAACGATCGAAAAGCTCAACGTTCCGCTCTACCGCTACATGTGGGGCCCCAGCGAATTTACCGTCAACGGCACCCTCAAGAACTACGAGCGGGTGGAGAGGCTGAAAGAGATAACCGTTCCGGTTTTATTCACCTGCGGGGGCGCCGACGAGGCGACCCCGGAGACGACCCGATACTACCGCGACCATCTTCCCGGTTCCCAGATCCGCGTCTTTGCCGGCGCGTCCCACGAGCACCACCTGGAGCACCCCGAAGAGTATCTGGAAACGGTCAGGGAGTTTCTCCGCCGGGCGGAGCCGGGAAAAAACGATGCGCATGGATTTAAATCTCAAATGTAAACTTATAGAGAATGTAGGGGGGGATAGGATAGTGGGATATTAGTCAGAACTATCATACCAAAATACGATAGCCTGAGTAGACTTAGTCTATAGATGTCGGAAGCCACTCTTCTGACATCATTTATATGAACGGGAAAAAATCGGAATATTTCTTGTCAGATATTCTTAATGAGAGTTATCATATAGATAGGAGGAGGACTAATGTTTTATTCAGGGTCCTCGGTGCGCTGGATAGTGGTCTACGCCCGGTCTTGGAATATTGCCCAAACCGGGTTTTTTTCTTGAACGGCAAGCCGGAAGTAACTTGTTGGGTGTGAAACAATATAATTCGGCAAGAAAGAGATTTGACCTGTGGAAGGATGTTTTCCCGAATATCGCTTACATGACATATGTCAGGGAACTTCGATCGGTTTTACATGGCTGTAGCACTGTCTTGGACGTTGGCTGCGGCGGTTCGTCCCCTCTGAGATTTGTTGATGCCCTCAGTTTAGTCGGGGTGGAAGGTTGGCGGCCTAACGTATTGAAAGCTGTCGAAGATGGGACGCATGATACTGTTTTTGAAGGAAGGGCAGAAGAGATCGGTGGATTGTTCGCAGATAATCAGTTTGAAGCCGTCGTAGCTCTCGATGTCGTCGAACACCTGGTGAAGGATAAAGGGGCGCAGTTTCTCAAAGAACTGGAACGGGTCGCCAGTAAACTGGTGGTGGTTTTGACCCCTAACGGTTTTCTTCCCCAGCACAGCGCGGATGGCGATTTAGAGGAGCACCTTTCCGGATGGACAGTAACGGAAATGACCGAGCTGGGGTATGAAGTTACCGGAATGTATGGATACAAGAATCTGCGCGGCGAATGCCAGAACCTGAAAGGTCGACCGAAATTCGTCTGGGGAGTCATTTCGGAATTTACGCATTATTTGTATACACGGAAACATCCTCAAAGTGCCGCAGCTTTATTTTGCGTGAAGAGAATCAGCGGGTAAGACGCTTTATATTGTTTGATGACGAAAAGAATGCAGTTACTCCGGGAGGAATGCTTGTGAGAAAGCCACTTCGCGTATTGGCTATAGTTATAGTCGGGGTTATTTCAGAAATTAGTTTTTTAACGGTTCCTTACGCCCAGGGCGCTATAGGCGATGACAATTGGTTCAGCGTGGACCCCAATCCGAACGCCATAGTCTTCATGGTGACCTGCGACGGCCCGGAAAATGTTTACGTGGGGGGATGGTTCACCAGGGTCGGGACGACCACGGCCAACGACGTAGCAAAATGGAACGGGTCTGCATGGTCGACGTTCGGTTCCGGAATGAACAACAGCGTCGAGGCGTTCGCGCCTGATGGTGCGGGTAATGTTTATGCGTCCGGATCCTTTACGACGGCCGGTGGGAGTTCGGCCAATTACGTGGCCAAATGGGACGGCGCGGCGTGGTCGGCTCTTGGCTCGGGGATGAATTGGAGCGTCAGGGGGTTGGCCTACGACGGCGCGGGGACACTCTACGCGGGAGGGTGGTTCACCACGGCCGGCGGAACGGCCGCCAACTATGTGGCCAAGTGGAATGGGTCTGCCTGGTCCTCGCTCGGGGACGGAGTGAATAACTACATCGAGGATATAGTCTGGGATGGCTCCGGCAACGTCTACGTAGGGGGATTTTTCACCGAGGCGGGGGGCGAATCCGCTAGTCATGTGGCTAAGTGGGATGGCTCCTCGTGGTCCGCGCTGGGGGCTGGAGTAAACGATCTGGTTTGTGTTATGGCGCTTGACGGCGAAGGCAATCTTTATGTGGGCGGCGATTTCACCACGGCTGGTGGGTCTTCAGCGAATCATATTGCTAAATGGAACGGTTCTGAATGGATGGCGCTTGGTTCCGGCGTCGATGACAGAGTCTGGGGTATAGCCTTCGACAACGAAGGTAACCTCTATGCCGGCGGTTGGTTCTCTTCGGCCGACGGCGTTTCCGCCAGCCGGATCGCCAAGTGGGACGGGTCATCCTGGTCCCCTCTTGGATCCGGCCTGAGCGGATTCGAGGTAAGATGCTTATACTTTGATGGGGTGAACAGCCTCTACGCGGGCGGCGATTTCACAACTGCCGGGGGCAAGCCGGCCCCGAACTTCGCCCGGTGGTATATCCCCACTCCGGCACCTTCCTGTACCCCGATTCCTAGCCGTACTCCGACACCAGAGGATTACAAGACCCCTACACCGCCTCCCACCAGAACCCCACCACTTCCGCCCACCGGCACTCCAACCGCATCGGCCGTTCCAACCAAAAGTCCAATCCCGACACCGTCGCCCGGAGATGACAATTGGTCCAGCGTAGACCCCAATCCCAACTCGATCGTCTTCATGGTAACGTGCGACGGCCCGGAAAATGTTTATGTGGGAGGGTGGTTTACCCAAGTCGGGACAACCACGGCTAACGACGTAGCGAAATGGAACGGGTCCGCATGGTCGACGTTCGGGTCCGGGATGAACGACAGCGTCGAGGCGTTCGCGCCTGATGGTGCGGGAAATGTTTATGCGTCCGGATCCTTTACGACGGCCGGTGGGAGTTCGGCCAATTACGTGGCCAAATGGGACGGCGCGGCGTGGTCGGCTCTTGGCTCGGGGATGAATTGGAGCGTCAGGGGGTTGGCCTACGACGGCGCGGGGACACTCTACGCGGGAGGGTGGTTCACCACGGCCGGCGGAACGGCCGCCAACTATGTGGCCAAGTGGAATGGGTCTGCCTGGTCCTCGCTCGGGGACGGGGTGAATAACTACATCGAGGACATAGTCTGGGATGGCTCCGGCAACGTCTATGTAGGGGGATTTTTTACCGAGGCCGGGGGCGAATCGGCTAATTATGTGGCCAAGTGGGACGGGTCCGCGTGGTCTGCGCTGGGCACCGGCACGAATGGCGTTGTCTACGTCATGGCGCTTGACGGCGCCGGCAATCTTTATGTGGGGGGGAACTTTACGACGGCCGGCGGGATGACGACTAATTATATTGCCAAGTGGGACGGATCATCCTGGTCTTCACTGGGTTCGGGCGTAAATAACAAAGTTTGGGGGCTCGCCTTCGATAACGAAGGTAACCTCTATGCCGGCGGTTGGTTCTCTTCGGCCGGTGGCGTTTCCGCCAGCCGGATTGCCAAGTGGGACGGGTCGTCCTGGTCCCCGCTCGGTTCAGGAGTAACCGGGGGAAATGAGATCAGAGCTCTTTCTTTCGACGGGGCGAACAACCTCTACGTGGGCGGCGACTTCACTGCCGCCGGAGGCAAGCCGGCTCATAACCTTGCCCGTTGGTATATCCCATCCAAGACTCCGACCCCCAGCGTTACCCCGACTCCCGATGATTATAAAACCCCAATCCCCACACCCTCTTGTCCCCCTACGACCACCCCCTCGGCGCCGCCTACCGCGACTCCTCCTCCAACTTTGCCTCCTTCCCCTTCCGTAACTCCGACAGCTTCCGCTTCCCCGACACAAGCACCTTCTCCATCGGTGACGCCGACACCGACACCGCTTCCCCCGGAACTGATTCTCACGGGCAGTCCGCTTTCGGGTCCTCCGCCTCTGACAGTCGACTTCGAAGCCACGGTTATTCACGGCAGTGAGATTCAATATTATCGCTGGGATTACAACGGAGACGGGGTTTGGGATTTTGTTTCTCCCTACTCGGCCAAAAGTTCACATACATACAGCGCGGTCGGAACGTACCAGGCCAGGTGCGAGGTTGAAGACTCGCTGGCTAGGACAGCGCTCAATTCGGTTTACGGCATTCAAGTGACGTTGGGTGTTGAGCCGTTGGAGGTAGATGCCTTAGCGGTTCCGACCGTAGGTTCAGCGCCGTTGGAGGTTTCACTGTCCGGAATAGTAACGCCGGCGGAACAAGTAGTTTTCTACCTCTGGGATTTCGAGGACGACGGGATTATCGATTATCTTTCATTAACCAGTCCTAGCGTCATCCATACCTACGGAACCGCCGGCCAATATACGGCGCGCCTTAGTGCGATAGATGCCCAAAGCGTGATCGAAAGCGACACGGTAGTGATCAATGTCTCCGAAGGCGGGACTCCTCCTCAAGCAAATGCCCAAGTCGATCAGGCAACGGGACCGGTTCCGTTTACCGTGACCTTTATCGGAAGCGCAACGCCCCCGGAGGATATTGTTCTTTATGAATGGGATTTCGACGGGGACGGCGCCTATGACTGGAGTTCACAGAGCGATGGGAATACTACCTACACCTTCGGAATGGTGGGGAGTTACGAAGCCGGTCTCAGAGTGACCACTGACGTCGGTTTGACGGATACGGACAGTGTCACTATCACCGTCAATCCGGTGTCCGACCTTAAGGTTTGGATCTCCAACCCGAAGGACGGTGAAACTATTTCCGGAAACGCCGTCACCGTGCGGATCAACACGGCTCCCGGCAACCAGACACAATGGGTCCAACCCCAGTATCGCCAAGTGGGGGAGACCAGTTGGATTGCCATGAGTTCGCCGATATATCCGCCACCGTATAGCTTCTACCGTTCTTGGGACACGACCGCCGTTACTCCCGGAGATTATGAGCTTCGCGGTCGTGCCGCCGATACCCTGGGACTGATCGTATATTCCGATTTAATCCAGGTCACCGTGGCATCGGTAGACTCGGAGATTGACGAGAATATCGACGAGCAGGGGAATCGGCTGAAACGACAGTTTCTGGCACCCCATCAAGCCACGTTGGTTGAAATATCCGGTGGATTATCGGCAAAAGTTCCCTATGGGGCCTTGCCCGAATCCAATGCGATGGTATTCGAGCAATATCCTGAAAACCCGCATAGAGGCAGAAAAGCGGCCCTCGCTTCGAACTTGTTTGAATTCGTCAATGTCGAGATCGAAGTCGAACAGTCGCTGGTAAAGCCGATGCTGCTGGTTATCCCTTATCCCGATAACAACGATGATGGATTCGTCGATGGGCTGGGAATTGCCGAGGGCAATCTCAAGATATTCAGGTATAACGAAGGCAGCGCTTCTTGGCAGACAGTGCCTTCCGTAACGGTTTACCACGAGGAGAACTACGTCCAGGCTCCGATAATGGCATTTGGGGATTATGCTTTGGGTGAGTCTGATCTTGGAACGCCCACTCCGGAGCTTTCTACTCCTACCCCAACTCCCATCGGAGTTTCCACATGTAGTCCTTCTCCAAGCACATCTCCTTCCCCGACCCCATATAGTGCCGCCAGCTATACAGCCACACCAACGCCCTCGCCGTTAGCTACAAGAACGCCCACCCCGGTCCTCCCGACGCCGGTTGCCTCCGGTCCGGCGATCGTGGGCGACTATAACGGCGACGGGACCTCCGACATCGCCCTCTTCCGGCCCTCGGCCGGGCTCTGGCTGGTGCGGGGCCTGACCCGGGCCTACTTCGGGGCCTCCACCGACTTCCCCGTCCCCCGGGACTACTCCGGCAATGGAACCTGGGACATCGCGGTCTACCGCGCCGCCCAGAGCAAGTGGATGGCCCGGGGCGTGACCACGGCCTGGTTCGGGGCCGCCGTCGACGTCCCCGTCCCCGGCGACTACGACGGGGACGGGACGGCGGACCTGGCGGTCTTCCGGCCTTCGATCGGCAAGTGGGCGGTGCGCGGAGTGACCCAGGCCTACTACGGGGTCTCCAGCGACCACCTGGTGCCCGGGAACTATGCCGGGGACCCGCGGACCCAGATCGCGGTCTGGCGCTCCTCCACGGGGCGCTGGCTGGTCAAGGGCCTGACCACGCTTTACTACGGGGGACCGACCGACGGACCGGTCCCCGGTCCCTACTCCGGGGGCCTGACCTGGGACTACGCGGTCTACCGCTACGACCAGGGCAAGTGGCTGGTTCGGGGCCGGACCGCGGTCTATTACGGGAACTCGACCGACACGGTGCAGCCGGCGGACTACGACGGGGACGGGACCTGGGACTTCGCCGTCTTCCGCTC